>JAJYBA010000026.1 GCA_021779235.1 Bacillota bacterium | reverse complement strand
CTGAATAAAAAGCAAATTAAGATATCTTATTTTCAATGTAAGATATTTTAATTTGCTTTATTTTGTATAAATCCAACCAAAATAATTTGACGTATAACAGTAATTCCAGAAAAAGAAATAATTATAATATTAAAATTGAGATTTCTTATGACAAGGGAATCTCTTTTTTTATACCTATTTCGGTAATTAAATGGTTAATTTCTCCGTTGGTATAATTTATTAGATATAAACGGAGACCTAGTTGGAACACAAAATTATCAGTGGATGATCTGCTATAAAGTTGATAGCATATATGAAGACATTGCTTTAGCAACAAATTCGACCTACACACCTGTATCAGGCGATGTAAATAAATTTATCAAAGTTAAGGTAACACCGGTAACATTAACAGGGACATTGACCGGAACAGCAGTAACAAGTGCAAGTTATACCGGGGATACGATGTACATTTCTACATTTGCTACCGGAGCTTCAGCAGTAATCAAACTTGGTGGACCAGATTGGGCATTTGTTTTTGACATCAATAGTGTTAATGGTACAGACACTATTACTACTGCTAACAGAAACTTTACCATTAGTGACGGGACAAAAATAGCAAATATTACTCTTACTCTACATTAGCACCCTCAGTTGATAGCTGCTTATGAAAATTCCTAGGGGATGTAACCAAATTATTAATGATTTATTTTGATATCAATCTCTGTAAAGAATCTGATCCCTTACAAAAACAGGAGTATTTTTTTGCTAATGATTTGACATCAGAGGACGTAATAATAATTGAAAGTTATTGTTTTATACTCCATATGTTAAATTATGATGAAAATAGTGGATAAACATGAAATATATACAGTTAGACTGAATTATAAGACAATGTTACAATATGTTCATATATGCATAAAAGGATTACCAGGAGGTAATAAATGAAGAATAAAATAAATTTAAAAAAAAACCTGATGGCTTTTATAGGATTTTTGATTGTAGCTGGACTTACGATTGAAAATCCTATTACTTTGCAAGTAGAAGCAGCAGAGAGTATACCTAAAGTTTCAATTGTTTCGCTAGATCATTCACCTTTTATTGAGGGAGACAAAAATGAATTTTTTATAGCATCTAAGGGCTATACTGGAAAGGTTCAGTATCAAGTGTTTTATACCTGTGAAACAACTATGGGGAGCAAATGGCAATTATTTAATAATAGTGACATGTCAAATGGATGGACAAGTTCTGTAAATCCTCAAGAGCCAGTAAAAATAGATATTAGTAATCTTAAGTTAAGTGCAGACTATTATAGATTTGCAATTAGAGTTAGAAGAGTAGGAGTAAGAGGAAAATATAGCAACTCCTATGGAGATTACGATAGTGCATATCCCTTTACGATAAATGTGCTAAAAACTAAAGATATTAATTTAAACGGAGACATGTTAATTAATAAAAATGACTTCACGCAAATGGAAGACTTAAAGATTCAAGGGACAAATACCGATACATCAAATGTACAATATAAGCTTCATTTATACGATGTTAAAAATGATAAATGGTTGACTAATTTAACAGAATATAACGATAATATTGATTACGATTTAAGTAAACTTCCAGCTGGAACATATATTGTGGACATTTGGGGAAAAAATAAGGAATCAAATAATAAATATGATGGCTGGAAGCTAAGTGTTATCAATGTTAAAAATGAAACTATACCAAAAGTGAATATAGTGTCATTAGAGCATTATCCTTTTGTAGAAGAAGATAATAATGAATTTTTTATAAGTTCAAAGGATTATAGTGGACAGGTACAATATCAGTTATTTTATACCTGTGATACAACTATGAATGGTAAATGGGAATTAATAAATAATGAGGGTATGGTAGATGGGTGGACAAGGCCTACATCTGCTCAAGAGCCTGTTAAAGCAGATCTTAGTAAGTTAAATTTAAAAACAGAGTTTTATCGCTTTGCAATTAGGGTTAGAAGAGTAGGGGTAGAGGGCAAATATAAGAATCAATATGGTGATTATGATGATGTTTATCCCTTCAATGTAACAGTAGCTACTAATGCTAATATAAAACTTGCGGGAAATATAATGCTAGATAAAACTGATAATGCTAAAAATGATCAACTTAAAATAAATGGTGTAGTGGGTGCTACTGAAAATACACAGTATAAGCTCCACCTTTACGATACATTAAATAATAAGTGGCTTACAAATCTAACAGAATACAGTGACAAAATAGATTATGACTTAAGTAATATTCCAGAAGGAACATATATTTTAGATATTTGGGGAAAGAATAGTAGCGGAGCTCAAAAGTATGATGGCTGGAAATTAAAGGTTATACAAGTTACATCTGACTTAATAAAAATAACTGGTGTGGAAGATATTAAGTTAATAGTTAAAAGGAATACAAGATATGTATTACCACAGAATGTAACTGTAACCTTGGAAGATGGAAGTAAAGTAAGTAAAGCCGTAGTATGGAATACACAAGCTGATACTAGAAAAACAGGAGCATTTGAGTTTGAAGGGATTGTATTAGGCTACGATAAAAAAGTGAAACTTACATTAGTAGTTGAAGAAACTAGAGGTAACTCTTCTGGAAATATCATAAATTTAGGAATTGTAGCTGAAAAAGATGGCTGGATTTATTATAGTAATAGTACTGATGATGATAAGCTTTATAAAGCTACAAAAGATAATGATAAAATTACAATGATATCTGATGATGTACCTTTGTATCTCAATGTATTAGATGGTTGGATTTATTACAGCAATATTTCAGACAAGGGTAAACTTTATAAGATAAGGACTGATGGTTCAGAGAGAACAAAATTAGCTAATGATTTTGCTGAAGAGGTTACAGTAGAAAATGATTGGATTTACTATCTCAATGCTTTAGATGAGTATAAGCTGTATAAAATAAAAACAGATGGGACCTCAAGAACTAAATTAAACAATGATAGTTCAGTAAATTTAAATATCGAAGGCGATTTTATTTACTATACTAATATGGATGATAATTCAAACATATACAAAATTAGAAAAGATGGTATAGGCAAGATTAAATTAAACAATGATTCTTCAGGATTTATTAATGTTATAGATGGATGGATATATTATTCAAATCTATCAGATAATTTTAAAATCTACAAAATTGAAACAAATGGAACAAACAGAGAAAAAGTATCAAATATATCTGGTTCATTTATGAATATAGTCGATGATTATATATATTATATAAATTATAATGGCTATTTATACAAGATGAAAAAGGATGGAACAAATAACTCTATCGTGAACAGAGCTGCTGTTCTTTATAATCTAATTGCTGATAATATATTTTATCTAGTTGAAGATAATGACTTTCTTTATAGAACAGATGATAAGGGTTCTTATGCGGACAGGTTTGGTATAGAAGTGTTGAAAATACAAAAGGCTGAACTAAAAGTAATAAGGGGAGAAAAAATTGAATTACCAGTAGATTGTGTAGTAACGTTTGCAGATAACTTTCAAATTCCTCAAGCTGTATTATGGGACGCAAGTGAAATAGATACTAGTAAAGTTGGCGAATTCATTTACGAAGGTAGCACTAAAGGCTACAATGGCAAAGTTCAATTAAAGGTTAAGGTAGTTGATATTGATAATATTGTAGATAGCGAAGTTAAAGTAATTAAAGGAAATAGTGTATCTCTTCCATCAATAGTTCAAGTTACTTTATCAGATGGCTCAACTATTAATAAAACTGTTGAATGGGAATCAAGTGAGATGAATACATCTCAAGTTGGCGAATACATTATTCATGGAACAGTTAGTGGCTGTGATCTAAAAGCAGAACTTAAGCTTAAGGTTATAGAGATAGTAAGTGTAGCTCAGGAAACACTTGAAAAGTCAGTACCTAAAGGGTATAAGATTACACTGCCAAGTACAATAATGGCAACCACTAACGAAGGCGTTATGGATTTTTTTCCTATAAAATGGTCATCTGCACCCAGCACTCAAATTACTGGGGATTATACTTATAAAGGCACAATTACAGGTTATGATGGAAAAATAGAATTTAAATTGAATGTATATGAGAATGAAAACATTCCAACAGGGCGGATAGTGGCCAAAGATGGTGGTTGGATCTATTATCACAATATTTATGATGTAGGTTCCATTTACAGAATAAAAGAAGATGGAACTGGCAAAATGAAGATTATTGATAATTATGTAGAATTATATTATCGAAACAGTCCTATTTACTCAGATGGCTGGATTTATTATTATGGAAAAACAGGCAACATTTATGGCTTCTATAGAATGAAAAATGATGGAACTGAAGGTAGCTTATTAACCGGTATAGGTGATCAGACTGGTTTTGCAGCTTCAATGGTTGTTGATGGTCAGTGGATTTATATTTTAAGGCCTAATCAACTTTTGAAAATGAAAATAGATGGTACAAGTAAAACAGAAATTAAAAACAATGAAGTGGGTCCTTATGACGAAGAACACTTACAAATATATGGAGATTTCATTTATTTTTATTCTACAAGTGGTAGTATTTATAAAATGAAAAAGGATGGAAGTAATGTTCAAGTCGTTTTATCTAACACAGTTAGTAATATGATAGTATTAGATAATAATATTTATTATTGCTCTTATCCAGATGGAAGGATTAAAAGAAAAAATATTATTACAGGGCAGGAAGTAACATATAATACTATTAATGTTAATTACATTATGAATGTAACGGGAAATTATATATATTATCTTGGAGAGGATAATAATATATACAAAATAAACCTAGATGGTACAAGCAATGCAAAAATCAGTACCGAAAAGGTTAAAGAATTTTATATTTTCGAGAGCTGGATTTATTATAAAAATTCAAATGATAATAATTGGATGTATAAAATGAAGCTTGACGGCAGTGAAAATCAAATAATCGGATAATTTATAAAAAGATCAGCAGAAATGCTGGTCTTTTTTTCTAAATATTAATTACAATCTAAAGAACAAATACAAAAACCTATTTACAATTAACATAAAAAGACATGAAAAATTTTTAAAATCACCTCTTACAATAATTCAGCATATACTTTATAAAGAGGTGATTTATCATGTCATTTCCATTAAATGATTTAAGTACAGGACAACTTTTAGCCCTTACAAATGCTCTTGCAATTGGTTTTTCAAAAGGTCTAAAAACAGATGAAATCGATATTTTAGCTAGCCTAATCACTGCCGTTGGAGATTTAATGGCTCTTATAGCAGAAAGCCAAGAAAGACAAGAAAGACAAGAAAGACAAGAAGGTAATTAATTTACTTACTATATAAGAGAGAATCATAACTTTCAATTCCAATTCTACTTATATTGTGCAATTAAGAGTGTACTTGATAGTGAAGTCTTTTGCTATGCCAGAAATCAACACTATTTTTAAATCTAATTATAAGCTTTATGGTGGAGAAAAGTTGAGCCATAAGTGACGTGGATTTTCCAGTCACTATTTTTAAGCCTTTAACGGCGACTACTTGTGATGTATAATTACGATATATCTAGTACAGGTTATAGGGAGGTGAGCCAAGGCCATAGGGCTTTGGAGAGAATGAAGATAGCTGAGGGTTTAGAAATAATTGAATTGCAGGCTGACTCAATGGGGACAGCGAGTGTTTTTCGTCCTACACTTATTTGGGATGAGGATACTGTAGTACTTGTAGACACTGGAGTGCCAGGTCAAATTCAAAACATATGTGCAGAAATGGAAAAAGCCGGAGTGCCCTTTGAGAGACTTAGTAAAGTAATTATTACACATCATGACATGGATCATATTGGAAGCTTATCTAGTGTTGTTAAAGAATCTAATCATAGGGTGGAAGTGATTTCCCATGTGGGTGAGAGGCCATATATTCAAGGTGAAAAAGTGCCTATAAAGATGACACCTGAGAGAATGGCTGAGAGAGAAAAAGCACTGGAAGGTATGCCAGAGGAAAAACGTAATGCTATGAAAACAATGTTTGCAAATCTTCCTGCAAAGGTGGATACCTTGGTTCAGGATGGAGAAGAACTGCCTTACTGTGGAGGGATAGTAGTTATACATACCCCAGGACATACACCGGGGCATATTTGTCTATATCTTAAAAAGTATAAGACATTAATAACAGGAGATGCATTAAATGCAACTGAAGGTGAATTGATTGGACCCAATCCTGTATATACTGCCAACATGCAGGAGGCAATAAATTCATTGAAGAAGCTATCCAAGTATAATATACAGAAGGTTATTTGTTATCATGGAGGCTTGGTGAGTGATAAAGTAAATGAGAGAATTGAAGGGTTAGCATATCAACAAGGGACAGCCTAAGCAGATAAAAAATACGCCTCCAATGTTGAAGGCGTATTTTCTCTATGCACTATAATTATTATCTGAGGATTGTTTAACTTCTGTTTTTTCTTTTGAGGATATTTTTTCAGCAGCAGAAATTAAAGCAGGAATAACTATTGGAAGTAAAACAACACTTAAGAGGAACAATCCTGTTACTACACAAATAGCAAGTTCCATTAAAACATGTATATTTGACGGGTATAATGTAGCAAAGGTTCCAGCCAAGATTATGGCTGCGGACGCTATTACACCGCCAATATTTTTAGCTGCCAAAATTATGGCTTCTCTTGGATCAGTATTTGGGTATTCTTTAAAACGCGTCATAAGGAATATGCTGTAATCTACTCCTAGTGCAGCAATTACCACAAAGGAGAAGAAGGGTACATTCCATGACATTCCATCCATGCCACTAAACAATTTAGAAACTAAGAATGAGGTTATGGAAATAGCAGTGTAATATGCTACTAATAAGGATCCAACGATGTAAACAGGGATCCAGAAGTCTCTTATTACTATAACTAATAATATAAATATACATGCAAGTACAATTATCTGCGTGAAGGTTATATCATGGGTAGCAATATTATTTAAATCATTAGTGTTAGCAGTAGGACCAGCTACTCCAAAATTAGCATCAGAAAGTTTTGTTCCTTTTAGCTGATTTTTAACTAAACTATTCATTTCATCAATAACCTTTATTGCTTCAAGTGAATATGGATCTGAAGCAAGATTTATTGTAAGCTTAGCAATCTTTCTATCTTTTGACATATAAGCATCAAACATTTTCCCTATATCAGCAGTAGCAAAAGCTTCATTAGGTATATAGAAGGACTTTGTACTTGTTAACTGCGTTAAGAAGTCATTGGTTTTATTTATTCCAGCATTGATGGCTACTAAACCAGCACTGCTTTTGCCTATACCATCCTTAAGCTGCGTCATACCACTACTTAAGGTGCTTAGTCCAGTGTACAGAGCATCTTGACCAGTCTTTATTTTTCCTGCACCAGCTTTTAATTGTTCCATACTAGCAATTATAGTTTTCTGTCCTGCATTTCCTTGTCTAAGCCCTGAAGCAAGGCTTGCTTCACCTTTCTCTAACTCTGTTATTCCCATAACTAACTCAGAGTGGCTACTTGTATTAGCTATTATAATTTTTAAACCATCATTTAGTTTGGCTAAACTAGAGGTTAAAGTATCATAGTTTACATTTGCGGTATTAATACCTGCTGACAGGCCGTCTAAAGCCCCCGAAAGTTGTGTTAAAAGTGTTTTAAGAGTAGCAACATCTGTGTCGCCTGGCAATTTAGTATCGATTGAAGCTATTGTACCATTCATCATGGTAACTAATTGTTTAATTTGTACTATGGAGCCTGGCAAGGACTTATAGCCTTGACCAAGAGCAACATAACCTGCTTGAATTTGAGTCATATTGTCTGATATTGTTTGTAAACCGCCATTTATAGCAGCTACGCCATTCTTTAACTGTGATATTCCAGCAGTAAGTTTATCAGCACCACTAGCCCCCTTAGCTATACCATCATTGATTTTTACAAGGCCACCAGTAACGGCTCCCATTCCATTTTCGATAGTGCCTGTACCATTAGAAAGGTCCTTAACACCTGAAAAATCTGGAGTGGTAAGACTTTTATCCATTTGCTTTAAGCCATCATTTATTTTACTCACACCATCATTAGCAGAGCTTAATCCATTTACAACAGTTTTTGTTTGAGTGCTTGTATAGAAGTTTTCAATAGGTTCTCCCTTTGGCTGGGTTGCACTGGATACTTGCTGTACACCTTTTAGTTTCTTAAGCTTCTCTGTTAAATTATCTATAACTGCTAAGGCTTCATTGTTATCCATTGCTTCTTTGCTTTCTAACACTACAGTAGTTGGCATTGCTTTTCCACTACCAAATTTATCAGCAATTAAGTTAAAGCCCTTTACAGAAGGGGTATCAGCACTTAAATCCTTAAGACTATCGAAAGATAACTTTGTGCTATTAAATAATATTACTGGAGCTATAATTGCAGCAACAATCAATAAAGAAATAGCTGGATGCTTTACGGAAGCAGAGGTTACTTTTTCCCAAACTTTGCTTTCCTTATGACCTGCCACATTATGTGAAGGCCAAAATAATCTTCCACCCATAACTTTCATTAATAATGGTGTTAAAGTTAGGAGTTCTAACAAAAGAACGGCTATTCCTATAGCTACAGCATTGGCTGAACGATAAATTGGAAATTGTACGAAAGTAAGGCTAGCAAAGGCCATAAAAACAGTAAGTCCACTGAAGATTACTGTTTTTCCAGCAGTCTTATAGGTTGTAACAATAGCTTCATCAATAGATAAACCATGACCTAATTCTTCTTTAAATCTATTAAATAACAGTATGTTATAATCTGTACCTATACCAAATAACACAAGGATTATAAACATTTGTGTTAAACTAGTAATGGGAAAATTAAAAGCATTTATTAATATTCCTATAATTCCCATAGAGCACACATAGGCAATTCCAACTGCTATGAGGGATACAAGAGGTGTAATAACTGAGCGGAACATCAGTACAAGTACAACTAATATAAAGATAACGGTTATAATTGCGCTTTTTTCAACACCCTTATTAGTAGTTTCTAAGTAGTCATTATTTATAGCTAGTTCACCGGTTATATAATGAGTTACTTTAACATCCTTAAGAGCATCCTTAAAGCTACCTATTATGGTTTCAGCATCTCTAGTGCCTTTTTCATAGGTAATTTGAGTTATTAGTGTAGTACCATCTTTGGATACCATTTGATCCTTAGCTTCTGGGGTACTGAAAGGATCTATAATATTATTTATTTTCAATTCAGCTTTAAGATCATTTAATTTTTTAATTCCTTTTTCAATGTCCTTCATACCTTCCTCAGATATTTTATTGGAGTCATTGAATACCAAGATTGCAGTGTCACCCTTTGATGTCCCCATTTTATTTAATATTTCAGATGCAAGTTTTGAGGGTGAATTTTCGCTAATGGAAGCTTGACCCTTTTGGTTTAATATCTGTTTTAGGTTTGGCTGGTTAATAGTAAATAGAATGGTGGCTATGAGCCACACAGTTAATAGAACCCAACGAATTTTTAACATTTTGCGCATAATTTTTTGCTCCTTCATTTTTTGTAATTTTTGCTCAGAACCTCGTCTATACCTTCTTTAATGCGGTTTTCGTTATAATCTATTTTTAAAGCCTGAAGATTATAGATGGTAAGTGCATAGGAAGAATCTGTAAGGGTGCTTGCCTTAGTATTTTGAAGCCATTCCATTATTACATTATAAAGTGTTCCTATAAAGGCTAATGAGAATATTTTCACATCAGGAATACTGGCCATATTACATTCCTTCATTTGCTTAAAATACCCTGAAGTGTAATCAGCATATTTTTGAGTAAGTTCAGTTCTTTTTCTTTCGAATTTTGGACTTAATCCCACTGCTTCAATAAGCATTATCCTTGCAAGTGGTTCATTTAATTTAATAGCTTTTAAGAAGAAAGCAATCGCCTTACCAAAACCTAAATCTATTTCATTATTTAGATTTTCAAGTGAATCACATAGGGCGGTATAAAATTTTTCTGATACCTCATCATAAAGTGTTTCAAATAAGTCTTCCTTATTTTTAAAGTAAAAGTAAAAGGTTCCTACTGCTATGCCTGCTTCATCAACCACATCTTTTACAGTCGTACTGTGATAACCCTTTACAGAAAAAACTTTGATTGCAGTATCGATAATCTGTTTCTTTTTTAAATCTTTTTTTTCTTGTGTTTCTTTAGAACTTTTATAAACCATTATGTTTCCTACCTCCAAGCATAGAATGACGCTTCATTCTATACTTATTATTATATTATCACTTTGTTATAAGTGTCAATATTTTAATTTGCTACCTTGCAAAGATAATAGGAACTTTATAAGCATCAGTCCTAATGATTAGGAAATCAATGTCATCAACTTATAAGTGGGAGTCTATGCCAGATATTTAATGATTACTTAGTGCTTCATGTAGCAAAACACTCAGAAATCTTTTAAGGTATGGTGGTTTATCAGGCTCTTTATGGAGAAGGAGGAATATAAGTTAGACCATTAAGTATGTTTTTAGAGGAAAAAGAAGTTGATGGCAAAATAATAAATAGATTTCAAGCCATTGAGTAATTATGAAAGCATGATAAATTAAATAGGAAATAAGAAAATTGATGCTATTAAAATTAATATTGGGTACACTAACAGCAGTAGGGACTTTCTTTTGAAATGTTGTCAAACTTCAAATGGATTAGTAAACAAAAATTAGTATATTAGTGGAAACTTTCTATTTTCCAATGAAAATGAAGAGAATTTTGATTTGCGTAATATAAGTTACCGACTTTATAACAAATAGTTGGTATAATTTAGGTATAATAAAAGTAAAAAAACGGAGGTAATAAATATGAACACAAATTTAATAAAAAACATAGATTTTGGAAAGGCAATAGAAATGGAAGGGTTAGTGGAGTATGCGGAAGGAAGAGTTGTTAGCAGAACACTAGCGCAGGGTAAACCATTAAGTGTTACTCTATTTGCTTTTGATAAAGGGGAAGAAATCAGCTCTCATTCTGCAGGTGGAGATGCTATGGTATATATACTAGATGGAGAAGCAGAAATTACAATAGGTGACTCAAAAACTATTGTTAAAAAGGGCGAAACCATAGTTATGCCAGCACATGTACCTCATGCTCTTCTTGCTACAGAACAATTTAAAATGCTTTTGATTGTTGTATTTAGTCTTTCATAAGAAATAGAAATGGATTTTAATAAGATAAAATAGTTCTATAAATAAATAAATAAAGCATAAAAAATCTCTGTTTAATACGGAGATTTTTTTATGCTTTGAAAAAACTGAGGTGTAGTTTTTAGAAATTAAAAAACCTACGTAAGTTAAAAATACGTAGGTTTTCTTTTTTAGGAAACATAAGCTGTCCGCTGCGTTACAAACCTTTATAAGAACTCCAGTGAAGATTAGATTTATTTACAAACATCAATAAATTCGGACTGGGTTAGTTCTTGCATTTCTGATGGATGAATTTTTAATACTGTAAATGCTGATCCAGCAGCTGGGTAAACATATTCATATTTGTTAAGAGACACATCTAAATATACTGTAATAGGGTTGATTAATCCGAATGGACATACTCCACCTACAGGGTGGCCTGTTATTTCTGCAACTTCATCATGATCAAGCATTTTCGCTTTAGTTTTAAAGAAGTCTTTATATTTTTTATTGTCTATTCGTGCATCACCTTTAGTAACAATAAGAATATCTCTGTCTTTAAGACGAAATGCTAGTGTTTTTGCAATTAGAGCCGGCTCAACGCCTAAGGCTTTAGCAGCAAGTTCAACTGTAGCACTGGATTGTTCAAGTTCAAATACCGGATCCTTAAGACCCTTTTCCATAAAAAATTTTTTTACACTTTCAACACTCATAAAAAAGCCCTCTTTCTTTTTTTCGACATTAGGTTTATTTACTATTTGAATTAGTTGTAATATTACTATATTTTCTAGTAATTGTAAAGAGTAAGCATTTTGTGACTATTCCATAGGCAGAAAGGGTTCATTCAACATGTGTTACCGAGATTAAGTGGACATGGAAAATCAATAGATAATACTATACTTATGGGTAATATCTAATTTGTAAAAATAATGGTACAATTAATTGAACATCTTTTGTTTATAACTGCACATATTTATTGATAGGGGAAATGAAAATGAATGCATTTACTAATTCTAATAATTTTAAAATGTCGAGAGAGCTACTTATTGAAGTTAACGACACTGGAATGATTACCTTAATCTCGCCAAATTGTTATGATATTTTAGGGTTTACACAAGATGAACTTCTAAATACGTATATTGATAACCATTTAGGTTATAGTTTTGATAACTTATTATTAAATACAAAGGTTCAGATTTCAATTTCAAAAAAAGATGGTGAAAAGTTATCTTTTGATACTGTAGTAAGTCCTCTGATTAATGATGATTCAAAAATCGTTGGAGTGCAGCTGTCTCTTATAAATATAAGTAAATATATTCATATTGAAGAACAATATAATGAGTTTATTAAAATATTTGAAAAAGCTAAGGATATTGTTTTTAAATTCCAAATTATACCTGAATGCAAATTTACATATATTAGTCCTTCCGTTTATGATATTTTGGGATATGATGCAGAAGCACATTATGCTAATCCTTTTATATCATTTCAAATAATTCATCCAGAGGATGTTGAAGTTCAGCAAAGTAAGGTGGATAAAAACTCTGATTTTTCTAAAACTTTTTGTGCAAGGCTTAAACATAAAGATGGGCATTATGTTTGGATAGAAGATCATTTAATGCCTATATATGATGAAGATGGAAATTTAACATCTATATCAGGAATTAGTAGAGATATTACAAAAAGAAAGAAAATGGAAGAAAAACTTGAAGAGCAGAAAAAAGAATTAGAAGCTATCATAGAAAATATATCTGATGGTATTTCTATTATTGATAATAAAGGAAAATATATATTAGTCAACAAGTCAGCAAGAGAGATGTTCTTGCCAGCTTATAAAGATATGAATAAGGCGGGTAATGGGTATAAACAATATGAGCTTTATGATATTCATGGAGAGGAAACTAGCTTAGAAAATGTTCCATCTTCTAGACTTATAAGTGGTGAAACCTTTAAGGATATTAGAACTACTGTAAAATTTGCGAACAAAACATTGCAAGTAGATTTTAGTGGAACGCCTATATATGATAGTGAAGGAAACTTTTCCTTAGGTGTGCTTTGTAGTCGAGATATGACAGAGCGCTTTGAGTATGAAAAAAAATTAAAAAGTAGAAATGAATTTTTAGATAGACTTATAGATAATCTTGAATTGCCTGTGGTTAGATTATCCTGTCCGGATTTGGAGATTCTGGAAATAAACCAAAAGGGCTTTTATATGGTGAAAACAATTATGCCAAATATTGAATCAGCCATGCAAATTAAAGGAAATAAAGTTACAGATATAATTAAAAACTTTAATGAGAGTGAGTATTTTCATAAGATTGATGAGGTAATTAAAGAGAAGAAAATAAAGTATATAAATAAAAAAGTTTATGTAGCCAATGGAAATGAAGTATATTCGAATTTTATATTTGAACCTTTATTTGAACAAAATGGAGAAATAAAAGAAATACTTGTGTTAGTAGTAGATGTTACTGATGAAGTAAAGTCTAATATAGTCATGGAGAAAGAATTAAAATCTCAGGGTGAATTTCTTGCTAACATATCCCATGAACTTAAGACACCATTAAATGTCATATTTTCAGCAGTACAGTTATTTAGTCTATATTGCAATAGTGGTTCACTAGACGAAAAGAAGGATTTATTTATTAAATATATAGAATCAATAAAGCAAAACTCATATAGATTATCTAAACTTATCAATAACATAGTGGATTCATCAAAAATTGAAGCAGGATTTTTTGAACTGGATTTATCAAATAACAATATAGTGGAAGTGGTAGAAGAAACAGTTATGTCTGTAACTAATTTTACTGAAATTAAAGGATTAAATATTATTTTTGATACGGATATTGAAGAAAAGGTTATTGCCTGTGACCCGGTAAAGATAGAGAGAATAGTATTAAATCTTATTTCAAATGCCATAAAATTTTCAACTAAAGGTGAGGAAATAAGATCGGAA
>JAJYBA010000185.1 GCA_021779235.1 Bacillota bacterium | reverse complement strand
AGTGACGGGACTTCCAAGAGCGGTTACTATTACAGAGAGTCAAATAAGAGAAGCTTTGAAAGAGCCAGTTACGTTAATAATTGAGGCTATTAAAGCTGTAATTGAACAAACCCCACCAGAACTTGCAGCGGATATAATGGACAAGGGTATAATGATTTCAGGTGGTGGAGCACTTCTAAAAGGCTTAAATAAACTTATATATCGTGAAATACATATACTTGCGTATACCGCAGAAGACCCTCTTGAGTGTGTTGTTCTTGGTGCAGGAAAGTGCCTGGACATGATAGATAAGATTTAACATAAGTTGAAATATTATTTTTATAATATATTTTTTTAAGTTACTGCTAGCATAGGAATTACTTCAATTGGAAATAAGGTGGATATAAATGCTTTTATGGGCTTAGATGATAAAGCGTTATATAAGGGGAAGACTAATAAAAATTCAGTGGTGACATAAAAAAACTATATCAGTTGGAGTTTAAAACCCTATCTGATATAGTTTTTCTTTATATGTCACACATATTTAGATGAAAAATTTTATGATTGCTGGGGTATTAAAAAATCAAAATATGTATAAAAATCTATCTAACAATTGCAGAAAAAATATTTTAGTATTTTTTCTTTTCCCAAGTTTTTTGTTTATATGCAAGTATTCCATTTACAATTAAAGATTTATATCCTAAAATATTCCGAAGCTTAATCGTAATGTTTTCAGTTTCTTCATTACTCCTTTTTTTAGGAACGTAAAATGTAATTTCATCTTTGACAAAGGGTTCATACATGTTTGTATAATCTGGTTTTCCTAACTTGACTACAGGAACAAAAATAGGGCCTGAACAGCATCCACCTCTATTGTCCATTTCTACATAAATATCCTGAACATTTTTTTGATTTAAATACTCTTTAACGCCATGCTTAATTTCTATATTCATAATAGCACACCCTTTTCCTTGAGTTCTTTACTTTTAAAGTAATTAAACTTATTATAACTCATATTCTGCCAAATGTATAAAAACTTAAGTGATTTAATGTTTTATAAAGTTTTCAATTTAAATGCTGTTAACTTACACTAGCATAGTAGAATTTTATTGTAGTGCAATGTAAATATTAACATAAATTGTAATAAACATTTGATTTCAAAATTTATCTTTGTCAAAGATATGAAAGCATTTATTTATGAATATGAGGAGGAAAATTTATGAATTATCAGTTTAATTTCTCAGGAAAAGTTGTTATGATTACAGGTGGAAATCGTGGTTTAGGAAGAGCGATTGCAGAAGGTTTTTCTTCATTAGGGGCAATAACTATTTTAGTATGAAGAAATGTTGAAAAGCTGAAAGAAACGGAAGAAGCTATCCTAGCGAAGGGCGGGAAATGTACAAAGATTAGGGCTGATTTAAATGTACCCTCTCAGGTGGATGATATGATTAATAGCATTAAAAGTGAATTTGGTAGGGTAGATATTTTGATAAATAATGCTGGAGTTGGACATAGAATTCCTTCCATCGATGTAACTGAGGAACAATGGAACACGGTATTGGATACAAATCTAAAAACGCCATTTATTCTTTCTACAAAGACTGCAAAGGAATTTATGATTCCACAAAATGAAGGTAAAATTATTAATTCTGCTTCTATGGGTGGGTTTATGGGTATCCCAGGTTCAGCTGCATACAGCTCCAGTAAGGGTGGCATAATTCAATTAACCCGCTCCTAGGTTACAGAATGGGCCCAATATAACATTCAGGTTAACAGCATTTGTCCAGGCTATATTGCAACAGAGCTTATAAGCGCAGCAATGGGCAATGAGCAATGGATGAAATTGGTTCAAATTAGAACTCCTGCTGGCAGACTTGGTCAGCCTGAGGAGGTTGTTGGGTCGGCATTATTCTTAGCTTCCGAAATGGCAAACTACATTACAGGCACATGCATTCAGATTGACGGTGGATGTTATGCAGCAGGTTTTTAAATAAAATAAGTTAAAGATATATTAATTTAAGAGCCTATAAGTGTAGAGGAGAATACATTTCTAGGTTCTTACTATTTTATATTGCTAAGATATTTATTCTCCAAGTTATCAGCAAATCTGTATAGCTAATGTACAAAATCATAAAGAAAATTGTGCAATGGGAAAATGAGATCAATGTTATTGAGTACATAGGTATAAATTTCAGCGCGGCTAGTTTCATCAGTTTAGTCTATTAAATTCGGAATACTTGATTGGAAATAATTAATTATTTATAAAGCAGGTGGCTTTATGCATAAGCAATACGTGGCAAGCAGAAAAACAAATGGGTTAATAAATGAGAAAAGTCCTTACTTATTACAACATGTCTATAATCCTGAGAATTGGTTGGCATGGAGTAATAACGCATTTTATTAAAATCTTTTTTATAAGCGATAGAAGGATTGCTTAACTATATAAATTATGTTCAAATTGATGATATAATTGTCATACAAATAAACTATAAGCTAGCACACACTTTAGGTACTGGTGATAAAAGTGTGTCGCCTCTTTCATTTTATGTAATGTAGGAGTATATATCTGTGTCTATGAACATGAAAAAGACAGGCTGATAAGTTTGCCTGTCTTTTTTGTTATCCAATATTAGTTGTCTTCATATATAATTGTAGTAAACATTCCACCCATAGACTTAGACATATTATTAGTCATATGATGTGGTATGTGACAATGAAAGGGCCATATTCCAGGGTTATCTGTTTTAAAAATTATGTCCCAAGTTTCACCTGATGCCACATTTATGGTGTTCTTTTTCAGTTGATTATAGTAAGGGATGATATTACCATCTGAAGCAGTAATAAGAAACTGGTGTCCATGGATATGAATTGGGTGGGCTTCCATTACAATATTACCAAGTCTAACACGCACATTTTCTCCTCTCTGTACCTTTAAGGGAGTTGTATAGGGAAAGCACCTTCCGTTCATAGTAAAGAAATTGAAATCATGAGACATAGGGTCAATATCATATACGCCTGGTTTCACTTCACCCATTTTTAAACCTTTTACATGAAATTCCTGTAGCATAATAAAGTAATCTCGCTGTATGTTGCATAAACTTTCATAGGGGTCTAATATAATGAATGCTCCACCTAGCCCCAACATTTCCTGTTCTGAATTAAAATGTGAATGATACATATGAGTACCAGGAGGATTAGTAATTCTGAATTTATAATCAAAATAACTATTTGGTTCTATTTTAGGAGAAGGCTCTACACCAGTTACACCATCCATAACATTTGGTACATCTAACCCATGCCAGTGTATGCTCGTTGGTTCAAGAAGTTTGTTATAGACCCTTATATTTACATACTCCCCTGGATAAACTTGAATAGTAGGCCCAGGAATACTCC
>JAJYBA010000184.1 GCA_021779235.1 Bacillota bacterium | reverse complement strand
TATTTCCTCTCCTTTAGGGACAAATATAGTTATTTCTACTCCTGCTCCCTTAGGTAATACTTCTTTTACTTCTTTTTCTATCATTTTTCTAGGCACTGGATTTATTGCCCACTCACCTTTAGGTACATACAGTCCTTCGCCTCTAACTATTCCAACGCCTTTTCCACCTTTTAAGATATATCCAGACTCTATTTTCTCAGCTCTTGCCCAGATTTCTATACCATTAGTTGCATCAGGATCATCTCCCGCATCCTTTATAATGCAACACTCAGCAAAATTTTCTCCTTGTACAACCTTAGCTATGGGCAATAATAATTCTATACCCCTTGGTGTATCTATTCTTATTTCATCAATTTCCCTATCGTAAAATAGAATTTGCGTGGCTGCTTTAGCTGCTCCAGCTGCGCAAGATCCTGTGGTATATCCACATCTAAGTTTTTTACCATTACTATTAACGTATAAATTCAGCATAGCATTCACCACCTAGCACGATTTTAATGATTAATTCTTTATCTACACTTTAGAAGGAATGCCTCTAATTTCTTTCTACGATCATATACATTAGTGCATTTAAAATAGATGCAGCTACTGTGCTTCCACCTTTTCTTCCTCTTACTGTAATCATTGGAAGGTCTAATTTTTCAATTTCTTCCTTAGATTCTGCTGCTCCAACAAATCCAATTGGCGCAGCCAATATAAATTTAGCATTGCACTTTCCTTCCTGAATTAGTTCCTTTAATCTAAACAAAGCTGTAGGTGCATTGCCAAATATGAAGAATTCCACTCCATCCTCTACTGCTTTCTCTACTGCAGCCATAGAACGGGTTATCTGTCTTTCCTTTGCTATTTCTGCCACTTTTTCATCGCTTACATAGC
The DNA here is from genome assembly GCA_021779235.1 of Bacillota bacterium. Taxonomy (GTDB): domain Bacteria; phylum Bacillota; class Clostridia; order Clostridiales; family Clostridiaceae; genus Clostridium_AD. The sequence continues at coordinate 2,514 of JAJYBA010000184.1, read as the reverse complement.
ATAAAGCCTCGCAATTTAAATCTTTAAGAGCTTTTTTATTTATTCCTGCCAGTGCCATTTTTGTATCAGCATATATTTTTGTTCCTTTTTTAAGAAGTTCAATGGCGACCTCAATGGCTCCATCCCTCATATACACTATGTTTTTATAATCGAAATCTGCTGTTGTATGTATTACTCTCTTAATTATTGAAAGTTCTCTATCTGAAAAATTATGTTCTCCCATTTCTTCGCCAATAATTTCGAAGCTTTTTTTTTCTATATCCATAGGAATTTTTATATAATCCATATTTTTAATCTCCTCTCATCTTCACTTTAAAATATATCCCATGACCAGACATGGCCAGGGGACAGTTAATGACAATTCATGCTTTATTTTTAAATATAGGAAGGTATAACCGGGGACAGTTAAGAATTAATTTAACTATAACTTCTATATTTCTTATGAAATTACCGTTAATTCCTTTACCCGTCATCTATATGAGCCTCGCCTATCTAAAAATCTCCTTAAACCATTGTAAATTTCCGAAAAAGTGCACATGTCCATAGGCTGCTAAGGTGTTTTTCTTAACATATCCACATTGCCAATTTTTCTGAGTTCCATCATAAACACTTTTGTAAAGTCCGTATACCTTTTCTTCCTCTAAATTAACAAAGGATTTATGAAACTCATGACAGTTTATACTCATATTTTGTGGCAAAATATTATTTTCTACTTCTACGTTGATTCTTGCATATCCAAAATTCTGAAGTCTTTTTGTTAAAGTATAATAACCTTTAAAAAATCCTACAGTATTATATGATATATGCTCTTTATCTTGCAGTTTTTCTCCTTCAGTAAGATACATTAACCCGCCACATTCTGCATAACAGGGCAATCCATTATCAAGAGCTTTTTTTATACTGTCTATCATAGATGTATTTTTAGATAACTCACTTTTAAATACCTCTGGATAACCTCCTCCTATATAAAGGAAATCAATTTCCCTTGGTAGCTCTTTATCCACAATAGGGCTAAAGTATATAACTTCTCCAATTTCCTTTAAAAGCTCTAAATTTTCTTTATAATAAAAGCTAAAGGCCTTGTCATAAGCCACAGCTATCTTTTTTCCTTTGGACTCCACATGAAAATTATCTACATACGTTTGATTTTCTTTAAATACTTCTAACAGAAAATCCATATCCATGTGCTTTTCTAATAATTCGGCACAAACTCCAATTTTCTGCTGTAAATCCTCTATTTCACTACTTTGAATTAGACCTAGATGTCTGCTTTGTAAGACCAATCTCTCATCCTTCGGAAGATAACCTAAAACCTTCAAGTTACAGTTTTTTTCAACGGCCGCTTTAAGTAGCTTATAATAAGATTCTGTTATATTGTTTAGTATTATCCCTTTTATATTGGCATCCTTAAAATTCACTATCCCATTTATTTCTGCACAAAGGGTTGCCACTTGAGCCTTCGGTGATAATACAAGTATAATAGGTAAGTCTAAAACCTTTGATAGATGATAAGTAGAATAGGATGTATCTATACCTTTTCCGTCGTATAATCCCATTACACCTTCAACTACTGCTAGATCTCCATCTCCTCTAGAAAAGCTAGCCTTAACGCCCTCTTCTCCCATAAGGAATAAATCCAAATTTCTTGAATCTTTACCGGTTATCTTTGTATGAAAGGCTGTGTCAATATAATCAGGCCCGACTTTATATCCCTGTACCTTGAAGCCTCTATTTTTCAGAGCTTTCATAATTCCCAGAGTTACTGTGGTTTTGCCGCCTCCACTAGAATTAGAAGCTATAACAATACTCTTCATTTATATTAATCACATCCTTTTAACAAATTTCCATATCTAAAGTTCAAATAGTTGTTAACTGTCCCCAACTTTTTTACCTTTTCAAAGTTTTAAACTTCAATTAGTTCTTAACTGTCCCTAACTTTTTTAACTTCTTTAATTTTCAACTCTCAAACTTTGAAGCATGGTCATCAACTTTTCATTACTATCCCTATCCTTGATGGCAAGTCTTACATACTGTTCATCTAATCCTCTATAATTATTGCACTTTCTTATAAGAAAGCCTTCAGCCAGACATAAATTATAGAATATTTCTGAGCTTAGCCCTTTTTCAAAAGTTAGTTCATTTAATTTGCACAGCACATAATTTCCATAGGTTAAAAATACTATATCTATAAACGAAATCTCCTTGAGCTTCTCTAAAAAACGTGACCTCTCTTCTGTTATCCATTGCTTACTTTGCTCTATATATTGCTCATCTTTTAAAACATGTTTTACTGCAACTTCTGCAAAGCAGTTGATGTTCCACGGATTTTGTTTTTCTTTAATATTTCTTACTAAATCACTGTTACTACTTATTCCATAACCAAACCTAATACCTGGCACCGCAAAAAACTTTGTTAAAGCTCTTATTATAAATAAACATTTGTATTTTTTAACTTCTTCAACAAAACTATGCTGCTTTTCTCCTGTAAATTCAATAAAAGCCTCATCTATTATT
>JAJYBA010000183.1 GCA_021779235.1 Bacillota bacterium | reverse complement strand
AAATATTAGAAAAATTTTAATATTGACAGTATCACATTTAATGTGTATATTAGTTATTAACTATAAAGATTATTTCATATAAATTAAATATTAGGCAATGATGAAGAATAGTAGAGGCCACTTTACAGAGAGAAAATACTAGGTTGAGAGATTTTCAAAGGTTTTGAACCCGCTTTGGAGCTGTAGCAAAACTACCGGTAGTATATACCGTTAACAAATGAGTACAAATTTAGGTGGTACCGCGATATAACTCGCCCTAAAACAGGGCGAGTTTTTTATTTTTTGCTATTTTATTATTTGAAATATACACCATATAAAAATCAAATTAGAGATGATGTGTAAGGAGGAATATTCATGAAACTATCAAAAATGCTAATAAGTACACTAAGAGAAGTACCAGCTGAGGCAGAAATAGCAAGTCATCAGTTGATGTTAAGAGCTGGAATGATGAGAAAAATGGCCTCAGGGGTATACAATTATATGCCATTTGGAATAAAAGTTATAAAAAAGATTGAAGACATTGTTAGATCAGAAATGGATGGAGCAGATGCACAAGAGTTTTTAGCATCAGCATTACTTCCTTCAGAACTATGGATAGAATCTGGCAGATGGGATGTTTTTGGGCCGGAGATGTTTAGGTTAAAAGATAGAAATGAAAGAGAATTTTGCTTAGGACCTACACATGAAGAAGTATTTACAGATATAGCTAGAAATGAAATTAAATCCTATAAACAACTACCATTGAATTTATATCAAATTCAAACAAAGTACAGAGATGAAAGAAGACCAAGATTTGGTGTTATGAGATCAAGAGAATTTATAATGAAGGATGCTTACAGTTTTGATGTTAATAGTGAAGGCCTAGATATATCTTACAATAAAATGTATGATGCCTATAATAACATTTTTAGAAGATGTGGACTGGAATGTAAAGCTGTAGAGGCTGATTCTGGTGCAATGGGTGGTTCGGGTTCAGCAGAATTTATGGTTAAATCTGAAGTGGGTGAAGATGAGGTAGTTTTCTGTAGCGCGTGTAGCTATGCAGCTAATATGGAGAAGGCACCAAGCACTTCAGAGCTCATGGGAAAAGAGGAATTTAAAGAACTTAACAAAATATTGACTCCAAATGTAAAAACTATAGAGGATTTAGAGAAGTTCTTTAATACCACAGCTAAAAAATTTGCTAAAACTCTTATCTACAAAGCTGATGATAGAGTAGTTGCCGTTATGGTAAGAGGAGACAGACAGTTAAATGAGACTAAAGTAATAAACGCAATAGGTGGAGCTATTGAATTTGAAATGGCAGATGCAGAGACTGTAATGGCAGCAACGTCTGCAGCAGTTGGATTTGCAGGACCAATCGGCATTAAGGCTGATGTAGTATTAGTTGATGCCGAGGTAGCTAACATGTATAACTTTATAATTGGTGCAAATGACACGGGATATCATTACGAAAACGTTAATTATGGAAAAGATTTTGAAGGCATAGTTGGAGACTATAGAAACGCTACGGAGGGAGACAAATGCCCTAAGTGTGGATCACAGCTTACTATTGCTAGAGGTGTAGAGGTAGGGCACATATTTAAATTAGGAACTAAGTATTCTGAATCTATGGGTGCCACTGTTATAGGTGAAGATGGAAAAAATCAACCATTAGTTATGGGATGTTACGGTATAGGTATCAATAGAACAATGGCGGCTATTATTGAACAGCATCATGACGAAAATGGTATAAAGTGGCCAATGTCAGTAGCTCCATATCAGGTTGTTGTAGTGCCAGTAGTTACAAAAGATGAAGAACAGATGAGAATTGCTGAGGAAATTTATAATAGCCTGAAAAAAATGGGAGTAGAAGTACTTATGGATGATAGAAATGAGAGAGTTGGAGTTAAATTTAAGGATTTAGACTTAATTGGAATTCCAATGAGAATTACTGTAGGTAAAAAGGTTTCTGAAGGTAAAGTTGAGTTCAAATTGAGACGTGAGCAAGAAAATGAAATAGTAGAGTTATGCTCAGTTATTGATAGAGTGAAAGAAGAATTTAAGAATAATAACATAATATTATAGATTCCATTTGAGACTCATAGTAACATGTGGCTATAGAAATGTCTATAGCCATAAAAATTAAAGATTATATTATAAGGCATCCGCTACTAGTTATTTTAACAGAGATGTCCAATACATAAAAAGGAGAATAAACATGGAATTTAATATGCTAAAGGGTAAATTTACAGCAGAGCAAGCGAAACAGTTAAACCCGCTAGTTCTTGCATTAGTTGGAGATGCAGTTTATGAGGTGTTTATTAGGACCTATCTTGTAGAAAAAAATAGAGATATGAATTCGCATAAAATTCATATTAAAGCAGTTGCACATGTAAAAGCACATGCACAAAGTGAGTACATGAAATTCTTTATTGAAAATTTAAATGAAGAAGAGCTTAGCATATTCAAAAGGGCTAGAAATTCAAAAAATGGCACCACACCTAAAAATGCAGATTTGAATGAATATAAATGGGCCACAGGCTTTGAAGCTTTAGTAGGTTTTTTATATTTAAGTGAAAAGGATGAAAGGTTAAACTACATTTTTGAGAAAATTATAAATTTTGATTTGGGGGGTGAGTAATTATGCTTAAGGTTAAATTAATAGAGCATACACCGAATCCGGAAAAAATTGTGGCATCAGCAGCTAAACTTTGTTATAGCCAAGTAGGGGTTGATGAGATATTAGAAAATTTAGATGAACAAAAAACACAGAAGTTTTTAGACATGTTAATGACCTATGGACATCATTCACCAATAGAGCATGTGAGCTTTACTTTTGCAATTGAGGGAGTATCTAGAAGTTTGACCCATCAATTAGTGAGACATAGGGTAGCATCGTATTCTCAACAAAGTCAGAGATATGTAAAGCTTGCACAATTTGAATATGTAATTCCTCCGGATATTGAAAAAGATGAAGAAGCAAAGAAAATTTTTATAAAATCTATGAATCGTGTTCAAGAAGAGTATAATCAATTAGTAGAGATATTGAGTAAAAATGAATTAACTAATCTCATAAAAGAATATTTAAGCGATAAAAAATTAATAAATCCTGAAGAAATTGAGGAAAAACAATACATAATTCTTAAGAGTAAAGCGGAGAAAAAGGCTATCGAAGATGCACGATATGTATTTCCAAATGCTTGTGAAACTAAAATAATAGTTACTATGAATGCTAGAGAATTAATTCATTTCTTTAATCATAGATGTTGTAATAGAGCTCAGTGGGAAATACGCCAAATGGCAAAAGAAATGTTGATGCAAGCTAGGAAAGTAGCACCTGTACTTTTTAAATATGCAGGACCAAGTTGTGTTAATGGACCGTGCCCTGAAGGCGGTATGTGTTGTGGAAAAATGGTGGACATAAGAAAAGAATA
>JAJYBA010000182.1 GCA_021779235.1 Bacillota bacterium | reverse complement strand
GAAAAAGGCTTTGGAGGAGTATGTAGATAAGTATTAACAAAATCTTAAGATATTGTTAATAAAATTACTATATAAAAAGTTTTGTTTTGGAGTATCATGATGAGGGGTATTTTTATTAAACACAGAAAACTGAAGTAATCACTTAAATTTGTAATAATATTAAAATTAAACCTGAAAAATGGAGGTAGAAATATATGAACAAGAAAATTATAACTTCCGTTATTGCTACTTTAATTATAATGGGGTCAACATCTTTCCAAGCTTTTGCAGCAATGTCTAATGGTACTGTTGCAATAGGAAACAAAGCTTTTGACTTAGGATATGCTAATGACTCGGCTAATTCTAAAGAAATCATTAATGCAATAGTTGAAGGTGGAGGAGTTTATGTTAAAGATTTCAATGGAAATTGGATAGACAATATTACAGGACAAACAATAGGAGCAAATGTTATACCAGCCGTAGTTTATAAAAATGCTGAAGAACAAATCAATTTTGCTTCTGGAGACAAGGATGCTGCGACTACATCCACAGTTGCATCAGTAAGTACAATTACTGATACAAAGAATATAGGGGATACATATACATTACCAACATCAGTAACAGTAACCTTAGCTGACAATTCCACTAAAAAACTAGCTGTAACATGGGACAAGCTACCAGATACAAAAGTAGTTGGGGAATTTACATTCACAGGTACATTAATAATGGTTGATGGAATATTAAATCCAAACAATATAACTATAGTAGCTAAGTTAAATGTTGTAGATAACGTAGTAAAAGTAAAAACAGTAATTTTAAATAAAACTACTGATATCCTAACAGTTGGAGATACAGATACTTTAATTTCAGAGGTATCTCCAAGTGATGCAACAAACAAGTCAGTAACATGGACAAGTTCCAACTTAAATGTGGCAACTGTAACTAATGGAGTTGTAACCGCAGTAAGTTCAGGAACAGCAATTATTACAGCAACTACTGTAGATGGAAGTAAAACTGCAAATTGCACTATTACCGTTAATAATAAAAAAGGATATGTATATAATAGAGAGCTTGAGATTGATTTAAAGGTAAGATCAGCTCCTAATCTAAATGGTGCCGTACTGGGATATCTATATAATTATGAAAAGGTTGAAATTTTGGATACCATATTTGATAATAATAATAATAAGTGGGATAAAATCATTTATAACAATGACTTTGCCTACGTAAATGACGCATATATACAAGCTTATAACTCTCCAGCAGATAATGTAAGTAATATTGCACTAAATATTACTAAGAAATTTGAAGGTGGACCATCTAATGAAATTGCAGGAAATTTTGATGGACAGGGCTTATCTTTGGGATACCTTCAGTGGTGTATAGGTCAAGGAACCTTACAACCTTTACTAAATAGAATGGATAGAGAATATAATTCTGAAATGAAAGCCATTTTTGGAGCAAACTATAATAGTATTCATAATATGATACTTGACACAGCGGAGAATCAGCTTAAATGGGCTAAAAATATTAATGATTCCACGAATAAAATTTCTGAACCATGGTATTCACAGTTTGTTATTTTATGCGATAATGTATACTTTAAAAATATTGAAAACGACGCTGAGGTATATACAGTTAGCCAAGCAACGCGTATCTGTGATAAGTACAATTTTAAAACAGTAAGAGGTTTTGCTCTTGCTTTTGATATTGCTGTGCAAAATGGAAGTATTAGTTCCGATGCTACAAAAATTATTGATGTTGCTTTAGAACAAATTCCTAGCATGTCTGAAAAAACTCTCCTAGGAGTCATAGCGAACGCAGTAGCTGATAGTTCAGATAATAATTCTGAAGATATTCGTTCAAGGAAAATGACCATAGTTAATGGACAAGGAATTGTTCACGGCTCAATGCTTTATTTAGATACAAATTATCAGCTAAGTGATACTTATTGGAGATAAAAAAATTAAATGTGCCTTTTAAAAATAACGGATGGGTATTTAATGCCTATACGTTATTTTTTTGTCACTTGGAAATTACCACTCAAGTGGCATCTATGACAAATTTATACTATAATAGATGTAAGCTAATTAAAAAATTAATCGGTGTATAAGCAAGTACACTAGATATTATAGAAAGGATAGAGATATGAGAAAACAGCATCCACTAATTCATACTTTAGTTCACTTAAAAGGAAACCCTAGGGCTTGCGTGTATACTGAACCACTATGGGGTATTCCTTTTAATTTATTTGCTCCTTATGTATCCATATATATGTATACTTTAGGGATTGCCGATAGCCAAATTGGTTTTATAGCTAGTATAGGAATGGTTTTTCAAATTATCTTCTCACTTCTTGGAGGGGTAATTACAGACAAGCTGGGTAGGAAGAGAACTACTTTAATTTTTGATATTTTAGCTTGGAGCATTCCTTGCTTAATATGGGCTTTTTCAAGAAATTTTTCACACTTTGTTCTTGCTGCTATCATAAATAGCATTTCTCGCGTCACAATGAATTCATGGAATTGCTTATTAGTTGAAGACTCAGATAAAGATAAAATCGTAAATATTTACACTTGGGTTTATATATCGGGCTTAGGGGCTGCCTTCTTTGCACCGATTTCAGGAATTTTTATAGGTAAATTTGAATTGGTTCCAACAGTGAGAATCCTTTATATTATCTCTTTTGTTATGATGACCGCTAAGTTCTTAATACTTTATAAGTATTCTACGGAAACAAAGCAAGGTAAAATTAGAATGGAAGAAACAAAACACACAAGTATACCTACACTACTTAAGGGGTATTCAAAGGTTTTTATTCAAATTCTTAAAACCCCAGAAACACTGCTTACTTTAGGAATTATGCTTATTATGAGTATAATAGGGGTAATTAACAATACCTTCTGGGCTATTATAGTGACGGAAAGAATTCATATACCAGCGAGGCTTATTGGAGTATTTCCTTTTATTCGTTCTTTTATTATGCTTATATTCTTCTTTACCTTAGTCCCTAAAATTGGGGCCTTAAAATTTAAGAAGCCATTGATTATTGGATTTTCATTCTTAATAATTAGCCAAATTATCTTAATCATCACTCCTGACACTGGATATTTCTTTTTGGTAATAAGCATTATTTTAGAGGCTTGCAGTATATCCCTGATTAACCCTCTTCTAGATTCAATGCAGGTGGTGCTAGTAGACCCACAGGAAAGAGCTAGAATAATGGCAATCTTGTATGTAATTGTAGTTGCTTTTACATCTCCTTTTGGGTGGATTGCAGGGATCTTATCTGGTATAGATAGAAGGCTTCCGTTTTTATTAAATATTTTACTTTTGCTTAGTGGTATTATACTTACTTATTGCCAAGCAACTAAATCAAAGCAGAAATTTTATTTAAAAAATTAAAAATAATATAATTTTTTAAAATTAATGATGTAGTCTTAGATTTCAAAG
>JAJYBA010000181.1 GCA_021779235.1 Bacillota bacterium | reverse complement strand
CAATACTCCACAGGAAATAAGTGCAAGTATAGCAAATGCCTTACCAAGAACTTTGCTCTTTAGTCCTTTTTCGATATAGTATGCAGGACCACCACGATACTCACCGTGAACTTCTTCCTTCCATACCTGAGCTAAGGAGGATTCAATGAAAGCTGAACCTGCACCTAAAAATGCGATTGCCCACATCCAGAAAACCGCCCCAGGACCACCAAAGTAAATTGCACTAGCAACACCAGTAATGTTACCAGTACCAACTCGTCCACCTAAAGCCATTGCAAAACCTTGAAAAGAAGATACTCCAGTTTCTGAGCTTTTGCCACCGATTAACTGACCAACCATGTCTTTGATTAATCTTACTTGTGGGAATTTCATAGAAACCGAAAAGAAAATACCTGCACCTATACATAAGTAAATAATGACCTTTCCCCAGAAAAAGCTGTCTAAACTACCTGATAGTTTTAATAAATCCATGATGCGCCCCCTTTAAATAAATATTCTGTAAATTAAAATACCATATATTTATAATATCTCATTTTTTGATATCTTTCAATGTTTTTATGCAAGGTTGTTTTGTTTTTTATTCTATTTTTACAATTTTCCGTTAAATAAACGATTATATTTGAATCTAAGGAAATTTTAATTTTTCAATTAATTTTACACATTTAGAATGTTTATATGTGTCTAATTTTGTTATTTAATTAACATAAATACAATATATTCACAGTTTAAAACAATTTTTAAAAAAGAATATTATGAATAAAATTCATCGAAATGCATTTATTATATTGACTATTGTGAATATTTTTAAATTCATTCTAAATTTCCATATCCGGAACAAATATTGCCTTAAACCGTAATACTCCTAACAGAAATGATTTATCACTTATGCTTCGAGTCACCGTATCACAAGTAAAGTAGACCCTCTTTGAGTGTCAAAGCAATTTTTTAATTTCCTTTGCTTTGCAAGTACTTGTCTATTAATAAACAAATTGCCATCATCTTGTCCCCGTATGATGAATATAATAAAAAAACACGATATCAAATAACGTGTTTTTCTCATTAATTCTTTCTATATTTATGCTGTGGCCTGCCTACTTTTCCATACTCTATTAGCATTTCTATTTTGCCATTCTTCTCCATATAATCAAGATATTTTCTAACTGTTACCCTTGCTATTCCTATTTTTTCTGCCACTTCTTCGGCTGTGAAATATTTATAATCACTTTTCTCTACTTCATTCCATACTGAATTATAAGTATATTTATTTAGCCCCTTTATATAGCCATCCTCATCTTGAGAAATATTTGTATTTGTATTCGAAATTAATTTATCTAAATCCTCTTGTTCTATTACATCATTCTTTTTGAATACATAATGCCTTTCTTTAAATTGCTGAAGTGCTTCTTCCAATCTTTCAAAATCAAAAGGTTTTATAATATAATCCTCAGCTCCGTATCTTAAGGCCTCTTGTACCCTTTCTATGGTTTTGTCTGCAGTGATTAAGATTACATCCACTGCAATTTCTTCGCTCCTAATCCATTTTAGAAAATCAATCCCGTTTTCCTTAGGTAAGAAAACATCCAGTAAAATTAAATCAGGCTTTTTTTCTAATACAAACTTTTTAGCATCTGTAAGATTAGAAACCGACTTATACAAAATAAATCCATCTATTTTCTTTAAAAATTTTGCATTTATTTCTCTTACCATAGGATCGTCCTCAATAATCATTACTTCAATCAATTGATTGCCCTCCTATCATTGGTATAGCTATATTCCAATGAGCACCCTTATCTACTTTTAATTCTATAGTTCCGTTACACTCATTTAATATGTTCTTTACTATATACATACCATGTCCACGTTGACCTTCTTTTGTAGAGAATCCTTGTTCATAAATTTTATCACGATATTCCTCCGGGATTCCTGGTCCATTATCCTTAACTTTTATGTATAACACGTCTTCTTTTTCAATTATTTTTATATATATTTCTCCAGTACCATCATTTTTAACTTCATCTAAGGAATTTTCTATTAAATTTCCTATTAATGATACCATTTCCTCGGAATTCATATACTCAGGTAACTTCATTAGTTTTGAATCTTCATCTATTTTTAACTTAACTCTGAATTCCTCAGCTTTATTATACTTTGAAAGCAATAGCGCTGATAATGCAACATCTTTTATACTTCTAGTTAAAATCTCACTTATGTTATTTCTAGTTTTAGCCACATCTGATATAAACTGACGAGCCTCATTATATTCTTCAAGTTGTATAAGTCCTGCAATAGTATGAAGTTTATTCATAAATTCATGATTTTGAGCTCTTAAGGACCATGCCATCTTTTTAATACCTGTAAGTTCTTCTGCCATTCTAGTCACCTCTGTTTTATCTCTAAAGCTAGAAATAGCCCCTACAACCTTCCCTCTATTCATTATAGGAATTCTATTAGTCACTATTATGGTATTATTTATTTTCTGTTCTTTTTCAAATTCAGATTCCCCTGTTTCTAATACATTAATCATACGGGTATTGGGAATAATTTCTTCTATGTTCTGCCCTATAATATCTTCCTTATTAATCTTATTTTCAAAGTGTAATATACTTAAGGCAGAATCATTTATAAGAGTAATTCTCCCTCTTTGGTCAACAGCTACTAATCCTTCATGAATAGCATCAAGAATTCCCATCTTTTCATTATAAAGCTTTGTTATTTCCTCAGGCTCAAGTCCTAGCAAAGTGTTCTTTATGTTACCAGCTAATAAAAATGCCCCTATTATACCTACCATAAGCCCTCCAAGAGCAATTAAAATTATGTATAAAATGGCTATATGCTTGGCTTTTTCAATACTGTGAGTAAGTGTACCTACAGAAACAAAACCTATCTCTCTCTTATTTTCCGTATCATATATTGGAGTAAAAGCTCTCAATGATTTTCCCAAGGTTCCCGTAGCCTCTGAAATATATGTTTCTCCCCTTTGAGCTACCCTATACTCATCTCCTCCAGCAAACTTCTTCCCTATCATTTCAGGATTTGGATGAGAATACCTAATACCCTCCTTGTCTGCTACAATTATATACTCAATCTGTTCTAAATTCTTAAGTTGTATATTAACATAAGGTCCAATTTTTCGGCTCGGATCCTTAACCTTCAGCTCATCTACTATCTCTCTAGAATGTGCTACCATTTCGGCTACATTCATAATATTAGTTCTTGCCTTACTTTCAATATTTCTAGTCACCCATGAGGCCACAAAAGAAATGATTATAGATATGGAAACAAAAACTACAATGATAATCAATAAGGTAAGCTTTGTTTGCAGCTTCATTGCTTTTTTCATACTTATCACCTCAACCTTAATATATGTAAATTAAAATTTTATAATAGCAAGATCATATGTTGCTAGAAATGCTAATTCACTTCACTAAGCATTCTAAC
>JAJYBA010000180.1 GCA_021779235.1 Bacillota bacterium | reverse complement strand
TCCATCTTAAAACTAATCCTGTTATTTTGCAAAAAATTTCAGCCACAATCTTGCATAATAAAATAGCTTAAGAGCTAAAATAATTTGCAAGATTATCATACTTAAATAGTAATCTGCAAAATAAATTTCATAATATTTTGTTTGAAGCTTTGCAAATTAATTTAGAAAAAAGCCCCGATTAGGGGCTAGAGTTCAAGTTCTGTTACTGCTGCATAAACAGCTTCGGCATCTAATTTTTCAAGCTTTTTAGCATAACCATAATTAAGAGCATGAATGGCTATATTATTAATAAGCCTAGGATAACATCTAGATCTAGAAGCGATAGCTTCAATGGCATCTGGCATAAATATCATTTGGCTAGCGCCAGCTGTCTTAAGGTGGTGAGTAATATAATTTTCAACTTCTTCCATGGAGAGAGGGTTCATTCTGTGTCTAATGGCTATCCTTTGATTTAGTGATTGCATATGTGTAAGCTTTAATCTATCCATAAGGTGAGGCAATCCAGCTAAGCATAGCACAAATGGGTTTTGAGAATCCATAGAGAAATTAAACAAAAGGCTTATGTCACCTAAGAAATTATTTGAAGCCATATGCAGCTCATCAAGAATTACTATTGGGGTAATATTTTGATTGTGATAGAAATTTAAAATAGATTGCTGTATTTGAGCAAACAAATCTACTTTTCGAAACCGTGGATCTTGTCCAAGTCCGTAGGTAAGGCCTCTATAAAAATCACTAACTGTTACAGTTGAGAGCTGAAAATAGATAACCTTGTACATCGATGAGTTAAAAGTAGAAGAAAATTTTCTTAACAGTGTAGTTTTACCTGAGCCAGGTTCGCCAACAAGTACTCCGATTCCTCTTGTGTTTTTCAGATATTCAAGTCTGGCAAGACCCTCGTTAAAGCTAGTGGATAAAAATAAATCGTCAACAGAGATTTCTTTAGAGAAAGGTACTTTTGAAAGAGAGTAAAATGCTTTATACATTAAGAATCACTCCCTTTAGATATAAAGATTTCTGAAAATGAAATATTTTTATCTGGATCAATATTTTTTGCCCTTTTGGTCTTAGCATTGTCCTCAAATATAACAGCTTTAGTTGTATATATAGGTTTTCCATTCTCAAATATATAAATAGACTGCGGAGCAGCTGGATCATATCTAATTTCTATTTTGTCACCGATAAGATTCATAGGCACTTCAAAAAGCTTATTCTGGACACTTATAGTAGAGTCAATATGAACCTTACGAAAATCTCTTTTCCAGAACAGAGGATCAAGTTCAGCAGGTTTTGGATACATTTTAACAGTTCTAATTTGGTTCATAAATGCTTCAAGAGGACTTATTCCTAAGGAAGAATGCACCTTTCTATGATAATCCTCTTCAAGCCAAATAGAGAATCTTTGATTGAGCTCGTCCAATGTCTTTACTGGATCTTCTTTGAGCAAGGGATAAAATCTTCTTCTGACTGTACCAAAAAAACGTTCGATTTTACCTTTGCTTTGAGGATCATAAGGCTGTGTATGTGCAAGTGAAATGCCTAATTCAGCACAAGCAAGGTTGAGCATTTCAGCACGATAAATCTTACCATTATCAACATAAATTATTTTTGGAATACCTCTTCTAAGTATGGATTCTTTAAGAACTTTAGCCATTGCTTCAAATTTTTCAGTAAAGAAAAATTCAGCATATGGAATTATTCTAGAGCAATCATCAATGAAGCAAAACAAGTTAGTCCTAAGCTTTCTGCCTCCGGCATTGATATATGGTCCAACTGACATATCTCCTTGCCATAATACATTAACTTCATTATAGGCAAATCGCTTTCGCTCAACCGAAGGTTTTCCGCTAGTGATAAGAAGTTTATTATATTTAAGGAGTCTGTATACAGTGTGATAGGAGGCTGTTTCAAGCGTAATAATACCTGCTGAAATAAGCTTTTCATAAAAAAGCGTGGCAGAACATTCTGCATGAGTTTTTCTGTAATTTAAAACTAAATCTCGTTGCTCCAAGGATAAGGCTCTGGAATTGCCCTTGTCGTCTCGGGACTTTGGTTTTAAGCCATCAAAACCAAATTTTCTATAAGATCTAGCCCAATGAGATATGGTCTTTGGTGCAAATTCTTTTCTACCATAGTAAGGAACATCATAAACCTTGCTACAAATAGATGAAAGATATTCAGACTGAGATAGCGCTTGACCATTTAAAAGTGGTGAAATAAGGCTAAAACGAAATAAAGCAATTTGTTCACGGTCTTTTTCATTCATAAATTACACCTCCAAAACAAATGGAGATTAGCCAGCTAACTCTTTGATTCTATAATACACCTTACTATTTATTTTAAACAGCGAAAAGCTGTGTGGGAAAGTTGCTATTCAAATTATTTAAACTTTATGGTAAAATTATCTTGCCATAAAGTGTTTATTCAAGTGATTAAGAAACTGTTGAAAGATAGTTTCTGCTCCTGGCCTGGAGATGAGATCTTGATAAATCTTTGTGGTTTTTTCTTTTTCATTAAGAGGAAGATCATAGTCAGAATTAAAAGATCTCAAGAAAACTTCCGATAGGGGTAGATTTTTAATAAACCGTTTCTTGTAAAATCTAAAAAGTGATTTTAAGCGAACTTCTAGAGTGGCTATAATAGAGGCTAGCGCCATCCCAATAGCTTTTAGTATGAACTCAGCTGAGTATTGGAAGTGTGGTACACAAAAGGATGGAAGTAGTGATATGGTGTGGTTACAATATATACAAAAGAACCGTTGAATTGGTATTCGTTCTTCTGAATCATCTTCAACAGTATTTCTCCAGTAAACACCATGCCTATGTAAAGTTCCATTCCGACCACAACAACTGCAAGTAACTGGTTTGTCATAGTCAATTTTACCTTTATTCTTGATAAACTGTTCTCTACTCATAGAAAGAGATATAATATTTTGCATAATAAAACATCCTTTAACTATAATAATCTGATAATATTATAGCAGAATAATACGGACATTAAAAAATAAATATTACCATCAATTATGCAAAATTAAAGTGCCGTTAGGCTGAGTTAAAATACAAAATTACAGTATTGGGGAGAGCTATATTCTGAGGGGCTTAAGAAAGGCGAGGATTATAAGCTTCTAAGAAAAGTAATCACCATAAATATAGTAGACTTTGAATATATTGATATTCATGAAAAATTTCATACAACCTTTCACTTATGGGAGGATGAAGTCAAGGACTATATGCTAACTGATATGGTTGAAATTCATTTTATAGAGATAGCAAAATTTAGGAAGTTAAAAGAAAAAAATCTTAAAGACGATAAGCTTCAAAGATGGCTAACCTTCTTTAAAGAAGATATAAGCCAAGAAGAGCTAAAGGAGTTGATGGAAATGGATGAAGATATAAAAAAAGCAGAGGAAAAAATTGAATACCTAAGCAGTGATCCTGATACATTGGCACTTTATAAAGCTAGAGAAA
>JAJYBA010000025.1 GCA_021779235.1 Bacillota bacterium | reverse complement strand
CATTCAGTTTATAGAATTTAAAGATGAATTATATATAATAGAGGTTAATCCAAGAGCTAGCCGTACAGTTCCTTATATTAGTAAGGTTAGTAAAGTACCAATTGTAGAATTAGCAACAAGAGTTATGCTGGGAGAAAAATTAAAGAATTTAGGGTATGGTAGTGGCGTTTATAAAGAACCAGAATTAGTGTCAGTTAAGGTTCCGGTATTCTCTACTCAAAAGCTTCCAGATGTTGAGGTGTGTCTTGGACCAGAAATGAGATCCACTGGAGAGGTGCTGGGAATAGGAAGAAACTTTGAAGAGGCTTTATATAAAGGTTTTGTAGCTTCGGGAATGAAGATTAAAAAAGAAAAAGGTGTTATCTTAGCAACAATAAACCCGCAGGATAAAGAAGAATTTTTGAGTATAGCTAAGGTGTTTAGTGAATTGAATTATAAATTTATAGCAACACAGGGTACGGCTAAACTATTACAAGACAGTGGCATTGATGCCTTAGAAGTTAAGAAAATCACAGAGGGAACTCCTAATATCATTGATGTAATAAAGGGTCGACAAGTTGATTTAGTAATAAATACCCCTACTAAAGGAAATGATTCAAAAACAGACGGCTTTAGAATTAGAAGAACAGCTATAGAATGTAACGTTGGGGTTATAACTTCATTAGACACTGCAAAGGCAGTAGGGGAACTTATGAAGAAAAATGTTATGAGTACTGATTTGGAAGTATTTAATATTGTAGATTAGTAAAAAGGTAATTACAAGTAAAACATGTAACGGGTTAATTCATAACCTGTTACGTGTTTTTAATAGTTTGAAATCATTGTAGAAAGCTAGAACTAATATCACGAGGATGTGATCCTAAATTGATTAGAAAGCCCAATTGCCATTTCTAAATATAGCTTCTATTTCACCATCAGCAGTTTCTCCATCTATATTCATTTCAGGAGAACCGATCATAAAATCTACATGAGTTAAACTTGTGTTAGCGCTATTTTTTTCAAGGTCATCTTTACTCATTGATGTTCCACCTTCTATGCAAAGTGGATAAGCAGCACCGATAGCAAAATGACAGGAAGCGTTTTCATCAAATAATGTATTGTAGAAGATAATATTACAGTCTGAAACTGGCGAAGAATGAGGAACTAGTGCAACTTCACCTAAATAGTGAGAGCCATCATCAGTTTCAATTAATTTTTTCAAAGTTTCATAGCCTTTTTCAGCAGTAAATTCAACTATTTTGCCTTTTTCAAAGGTAAAGGTGAAATTTTCTATTGTATTACCCCCGTAATTCAAAGGTTTTGTACTGCTTAAAACACCATTAACTCCATCTTTGAGAGGCATAGTGAATACTTCTTCTGTTGGCATATTAGGAATAAAGTAAGTTCCTTTTTCGTCGGTTAATCCACCGCCTACCCATAAATGATTATGTGGAAGCTCTACCGTTAAATCTGTTCCAGGAGCTTTATAAAAAAGCTTTTTAAATCTTTTATTATTAAGATAATCCATTTTATTTTTAAGGTTATCTATATGTTCCTTCCAAGCATTAACAGGGTTGGCTACATCTACTCTAGTAACTTTAAATATATTCTCCCAAAGCTTTTCAATTCTTTCTTCAGGGAGTAGGTCGGGGAAAACTTTAGCTGCCCATTCTTTTGTAGGTACTGAAACAATTCCCCAACTTATCTTACCAGTTTGGGAGTATTTTCTATATTCCTTCATAGCTATGGCGGAGGTTTTATTTGCATTTGCAATTCTCTCAGGATTTACATCCTTTAACAAATCTGGATTGGTAGCTGAGATAGTTAAAAAAGCAGCTCCATCTTTAGCTAGTTGTTCATAACCGTTAGCTTTCCATAGAGGAAATTCTTTAAAGGCCTCATCAGGAGCATTCATAAATTTTATTAAGCTTAGTTCCTCATCTTTCCACTCTACATGAACATTTTTAGCACCAGCTTCATAAGCTTTTTTTGAAACCTTTCTTATAAAATCTGCAGCTACTATAGGCGCATTAATTACAAGCGTTTGTCCCTTTTGAATATTCACACCTACTGTTACTGCAAGCTCAGCGTACTTTTCAAGCATTTTTTCAAAGTTTTCCATAATAAACCTCCATATGTAAATAATTTGTTATATGATATTTTAACATTTTATTACAAAATATGAAAGAATAACTTTGTAATTATTACTTGAAGATGGTTTCCTAAAATCATGCATTGTCATTAATATGATTACACAGTAGTTTACTAGGTAGTAATCATATTTTTATTATTACTACAATTGAGTAAAATCAATCACTTTAGCAAGTTTTAATTTATTCGTATGCATAAATATTAAAAAAAATGAATAAATATAATAAAAAAGTATTGCGTTATTATAAAAACCAATATATAATAAATAAAAACAAGACAGTAATACCAACGAAAAAATTAAAAAACTACAGTGTGAGTCAGAAATATACACTATACATAAATGTGTATAAATATTCATAAACATAATATTATTAATGAGGAGTGGTACAAATGAAAAAATTCATGTCAATTATATTAACTGTTACTATGGCAGGTGCATTACTTGTAGGATGTGGTCAAAAACAAGAAAAACTTAATTCTCTACAAGCAGTTCAAAAAGCGGGCAAATTGACTATAGGATTAGATGACTCTTATCCTCCAATGGAATTTAGAGATGCTAAAAACAATTTAGTAGGTTTTGATGTAGATTTAGGAAATGAAATAGGAAAGAAATTAGGTGTAGAAACAGAGTATACTACTACAGATTTTAATGGAATACTTTTAGCTCTTACCTCATCAAAATTTAATATTATACTTTCAGGTATGAGCATTACAGATAAGAGAAAAGAAAGTATAGATTTTTCAGACACTTACGTAATGGGTGGACAAGTTGTTGCTATAAAACAAGGGGATACATCAATAAAGAACTTGGGAGATTTGAAGGGTAAGATAGTAGCTTGTCAGCTAGGGTCTACTGGAGATAGTGCAGCCACAGCAATGAAAGGGTTAAAAGAAGTTAAAAAGTATGACAAAATAACAGAGGCTTTCCAAGAGCTGTCAGCTGGAAGAGTAGATGCAGTTATTATGGATGCTCAAGTTGGCGGATATTATGTAGCTAAGAAACCAGGTGAATATGATGTTTTAAAGGACGTAATTAGCGAAGAACCTATGGGAATTGGATTTAAAAAAGAAGATAAGGAGTTAAGAGCAGCAATACAAAAGGCACTTAATGAACTTAAAACAGATGGAACGTTATCTAAGCTTTCACAAAAATGGTTTGGATTCGATGCATATACAAAATAACAAGGTAGATAACAATTAATAATTGTTATCTGCCCCAGAGGAATGCAAGGGGGAAAAAACAATGGATATAAACATTTTAAAGGATATGTTTCCGGTGTTATTAAAAGGAAGTTTGATAACCATGGAATTAACTCTTATATCAGTAGTGGTTGGAAGTTTAATAGGTATGTTTACAGCTCTATTAAAGCTTTCTAAAAATAAGTTAATGGTTACTTTAGCAGGTTTTTATACCTGGCTCTTTAGAGGAACACCAATGCTACTTCAGTTATTTGTTTTCTATTATGGGTTGCCTTATTTAGGTATTAGGTTTACACCCTTCCAGGCAGCAATAATAGGACTTAGTTTAAATTCAGGAGCCTACATGGGAGAAATAATAAGAGGTGGAATACTTTCAGTAGATAAAGGTCAGTTTGAGGCTTGTAAATCATTAGGTTTTACTTATTTTGATACTATGAGAAGAGTTGTATTACCTCAAACCTTTAAAATAATTATTCCATCTGTAGGTAATGAATTTATAACGATGCTTAAGGACACCTCTTTAGTGTCTACCATAGCCATGGTGGAAATTATGAGATCAGCACAGCTTTTATATGCCTCAAGCTTTAGACCTATGGAGGCTTTCTTTATCACAGGATGTTTGTATCTTTTTATGACAACAATTTTTACTACGGTATTTTCATACTATGAAAAAAGACTGTCAGTATATTAGGAGAGGTGATTCGGAATGTATATGATAGAAACTAAAAATTTAACTAAGAAATTTGGTTCACTAACAGTATTTGAAGATTTAAATGTAACAGTTAAAAAAGGCGAAGTGCTGGTTATAATAGGACCTTCTGGCTCAGGGAAAAGTACATTTTTAAGATGTCTAAATCACCTTGAGGAGCCTAATATGGGAGAGGTTTTTATTGAAGAAGAAAAACTGAACGTTAAAAACAAAAAACAAATGAGAAATACCATTGAAAAAGTAGGAATGGTATTCCAAAACTTTAATCTGTTTCCTCATATGACTGTACTCCAAAACGTAATGGAAGCTCCAATTACCGTAAAACATGAAGCTAAAGAAGAAGTATTAAAGAGATCAGAGGAAATTGTTGAAAAGGTAGGTCTTAAAGAAAAACTAGAGAGTTACCCATCAAAATTGTCAGGTGGACAAAAGCAAAGGGTAGCTATTGCAAGAGCTCTGGCTATGAGACCGGATATAATGCTCTTTGATGAACCTACCTCTGCCTTAGATCCCGAGCTCGTTGGAGAGGTTTTAGGAGTAATGAAGGATCTTGCAAAAGAAGGCATGACCATGGTGGTTGTAACACATGAAATGGGATTTGCCAAAGAAGTTGCAGATAGGGTGATTTTCATGGACGGAGGAAAAATAATTGAAGAGGGAACACCGGAAGAATTTTTTACTGCTCCTAAAGAGCAGAGAACTAAGGAGTTTTTAAATAAAATACTTTAGATAAAATCTATGTAATAAATAATATTCAATTTCAAATTAATAAACATGATTATTTAACAAAAGGCATTAAAATATATAATATTAAAAATACAAAAGAAGAAGAGCGAAAGGGGATATAAAAATGAAAGAAAAAGTGGTTTTAGCGTATTCAGGAGGATTAGATACCTCTATAATTACAACTTGGCTTAAGGAAAACTATGATGTGGATGTTATAGCAGCCTGTATTAATGTTGGACAAGAAGACGATATGAAGGAAATTGAGAAAAAGGCTTTAAAATCAGGGGTAGAAAAAATTTATATTGAAAACGTAACAGCTGAATTTATAAAAGATTACGTATTTAAAGGAGTTAAAGCAAATGCTACATATGAAGGGAAGTATTTATTAGGAACTTCCTTTGCAAGACCATTAATAGCTAAAAAGCTTGTAGAGATTGCTCATAAAGAAGGGTCGAAATATATATGCCACGGATGTACCGGTAAGGGAAATGATCAAGTTAGATTTGAAGTTGGAATAGCAGCCATAGACCCTACTATAAAGATTATTGCTCCTTGGAGAATTTGGGATATAAAATCAAGAGAAGATGCTATAGATTATGCGAATGTTAGAGGGATAGAAATATCAGTTACAAAGGAAAAAATATACTCAAGAGATCAAAACTTATGGCATATAAGTCATGAAGGTGGAGATATTGAAGATTTAAATAATGAACATAAACAAGATATCTATCTTATGACTATACCACCAGAAAAAGCTAAAGATGAACCTTCTTATGTAGAAATATATTTTGAAAAAGGAATTGCCAAGAAAATAGACGGCATGGAACTCGAGCCAATAGATATCGTTACAGTATTAAATAAAATTGGTGGAGAAAATGGAATAGGTGTTATAGATTTAGTAGAAAATAGACTAGTGGGAATGAAATCAAGAGGAATATATGAAACTCCAGGTGGCACTGTACTGTACGCAGCCCATAAAGAATTAGAGGAAATAACCTTAGACAAGGATACATTACACTTCAAATACTTAGTATCACAAAAATATGGAGAATTAGTTTACGATGGACTTTGGTTTACTACTATGAGAGAAGCTCTTGATGCATTTGTAGATAAGACTCAAGAAACTGTAACAGGCACTGTTAAACTAAAGCTTTATAAGGGAAATATAATGGTAGCGGGCAAAGAATCACCTTATGCTCTTTATGATGAAGGTATATCTTCTTTTGGTGCAAGCAAACTTTATGATCATAAGGATTCAGAAGGATTTATAAATTTATTTTCACTACCAAGCAAAATCAAAGCGTACAAAAAATTAAACAATTACTAAGGAAAACCACAAAATTTATAGAAGGTTGAACGGGTGATATACATGAAACTTTGGGGTGGAAGATTTGAAGGTTACGAAAGCAAGCTTATGGAGGACTTTAATAGTTCTCTAAGCTTTGATAAAAGATTATATTATGAAGATATAATAGGCAGTATAGCTCATGTTAAAATGCTTACTAAATGTAGCATTTTAACTGATAAAGAGTGTGAGACTATAGTTAATGGATTGAGTTCTATTCTTTCGGATATTGAAGAAGGTAAATTGAAAATTGAAGGTAACTATGAAGATATTCACAGTTTTATGGAAATACAACTTACAAAGCGTATAGGTGATGTAGGTAAGAAGCTTCATACAGCAAGAAGTCGAAATGATCAGGTTGCAGTGGATATGAGATTATATTCAAAATACAAAGCTAAAGAGGTTATTGATAATTTAGATATTATTTTAAGTACTATTGAAAAATTAGGAAATGACAATGCTATAATAATGCCAGGTTACACACATCTACAAAGAGCTCAGGTAGTAACCTTCAAACAACATATTATGGCATACTATAATATGCTGTGTCGCGATAAGAAAAGGCTTATTAGCGCTATTGAGATTATGGATGAAAATCCTCTTGGGTGCTGCGCTCTGGCAGGAACAACCTATGATACAGATAGAAGTTTTACAACAAGTGAACTGGGGTTTAAAAAGCCCGTAAATAATTTTATGGATGGAGTAAGCGATAGAGATTATTTATTAGAACTTTTATCAGCTTTTTCTATAATAATGATGCATCTTAGCAGATTAAGTGAGGAATTCATTTTATGGAGTACTAAAGAGTTTGATTTTATTGAAATCAGTGATGAATTCTCTACAGGCAGTAGTATAATGCCACAGAAAAGAAATCCAGATGCAGCAGAACTTATAAGAGGAAAGACTGGAAGAGTATATGGAGACTTAATAAGCTTACTTACCACTATGAAAGGAATTCCGCTGGCCTATAATAAGGATATGCAGGAAGATAAGGAACCCTTCTTTGATGCAGTTGACACAGTTTTAAAATGCTTAAAGGTTATGAATGGAATGCTAAGTACTTTAAAAGTTAAAAAACACAATATGTATAGTGCAGTTAAAAGAGGTTTCTTAAATGCTACTGAAGCTGCTGATTATCTTGTAAATAAGGGAATGGCCTTTAGAGATGCCCATGAAATCATAGGTGCTATTGTTATACATTGTGAACAAAAGCATAAGGCTATAGAAGATTTAAGTTTGGAAGAGCTTCAGAGTTTTAGTGATTTATTTAAGAAAGATGTATATGAATTTATAGATTATGAAAACACTTTAAATAGGGGTATAAAAAAAGAAATGTAAAGAATACCTTAGGAATGGTAAAATGTGCATTTTAAATATAAACACGTAATAGGTATTCCCCCACCTGTTACGTGTTTTTTTAATACTATTTTAGAAAAAACACAATTTTTTGATTCTAAATCTGTGGCTAAGGTATTTTAATAGATCTTTAATAATTAAAATCTTTGAGACAATTCTTAATTCCATCTTCTGTTTTGGGCAGGAAAATATCATAATTCTTCAATTTACTATTATTTATACGTAAGTCTCTTGGATGCTCTTTATATCTTTCAGTATCTTTTTCTAAATAAATATCTGTTTTATTACCTAAGCCAATTTCTTCTAGTATGTGGAAAGCTATATCATAAGTGCTTAAATCATTCTCACTTCCTGTGTGATAAGTTCCAAAAGGAAGATTAAAAATCTTATGAAAATTTTCTATTAAATCATAGACATAAGTCATTCCTCTAAATTCATTTGTGGGTAATTTTATTTTTTTATCTTTTAAAACAGAAGATATAACATTCCATAGTATATTAGAACTTACTTTGCAATTTTTTTCTGGAAACCCAAATAACCAAGTAAGTCTTAAAATCCAAAGTTCATCAATTATTCCTTTTAGTGCATCCTCAGCTTCAAGTTTATGTTTTCCATAAATTGTATTGGGGGTTGGGATGTGATTTTCATCATAGGGTCCACATTCAAAATTACCATTAAAGATTTGTTCAGAACTCAAATATACTAATTTAGATTTTGTTAAACTACAGGCTTTAGCAACGTTAATTGAACCTTTTACGTTTATTTCATAGGATAGTTCTGGATTTCTTTCACACAAACCTGTATCAGCAATAGCAGCAGCATGTATAACATAATCAGGTTTAAATCTTTGAATAATTTCTAAGGCTTTACTTTCATCTTTTATATCTAGGTCTGTATGTCCTAAAGGAAGTATTTCATATTTTTCTTTATAATGTGTATAAAATCTTGATGCAAAGAAACCATTAGAGCCTGTTAACAATACTTTTTTCATAGAAATCACCTCGTTTTTTCTTCATAATTATAATATCATAAAATCTGGTTTATGGCTAAATTTAAACTGTATATGATTATTAGAATATATTGACGTTGTTTTTGACAAACTAATACAAATCATTTATTTGCCAAGCTAAATGAGGGGTGAGATTAAATGGATAAAACACCTGATGATATAAGTTTTCCTAATGGGTATGAAGGGGCTAATGAAAAAAGTCAGCTAACATATTCTCTTAATGACAACATAGAATTATTTAAAAATAAATTTGCTAATGATGGCACAGTGATTTATAGGTTATTCGAAAATAGAAATGCCAGTGTAAAATACTGTCTTATTTTTATAAATGGCATGTGTAATAATGAAGTCATTAATGAAAATATAGTAAGACCGATTATGGATAATAGTGAAGTTGTGGATCCAGATTCAAAAAATTTAATTGAGATTATAATGAATAGGATTTTGATAATAGGTGAGGTTGTAAAAGAATCCAAGTTAGATGAAATAATAAAAGCATTAGTTTATGGTGATACTATACTTTTAATTGATGGAAGCAACGAAGTGCTTGTTATAAATACAAAGGGCTTTCCTGTTAGAAATATAGAGGAGCCAATGTCAGAAACCATTGTAAAGGGTCCTAGAGAAGGCTTTACAGAGTCTGTTATTGTTAATTTATCCCTTATCAGAAAGAAAATTAGAACTTCGGATTTAAAATTTAAAATGAAGGTAATAGGAGAAAGAACAAAGACAACAATATATATATGTTATATTGAAGGGTTAGCTAAAGAAGAAATATTAGAAGAATTAGAGAGACGATTGGATCAAATTAAAATTGATGGGGTTATAGGGTCGGGAGGCATTGAGGAGTTTATTAGAGATGAACCGCTGTCGCCTTTCGCTACTATTGGCTCCAGTGAAAGACCAGATACTATAGCGGGCAAGTTGTTAAAAGGAAGAATAGCCATAATATCTGATGGGACACCGGTTGTTCTAACATTACCTTTTATATTTTTGGAACAGTTTCAGATAAATGAAGACTATTATGATAGCTTTTTTATGGCTTCTATTAATAGATTAGTGAGGATTATCGGTTTTTTACTTACTACCAGTGTGCCAGCTATTTATATAGCTCTTACAACCTTTCATCAAGAAATGGTTCCTACCACTTTATTAATAGGCATTTACCAAGCTAGAGAAGGTGTACCTTTTCCAACTGTAGTAGAGGCAATGCTTATATTATTTGCTTTTGAAATACTAAGGGAGGCTGGACTAAGATTACCAAAGCACGTAGGTCAAGCTGTAGGTATTGTAGGAGCGCTGGTTTTAGGTGACGCAGCAGTTAATGCTAACATTATAAGTGCACCTATGATTATAGTTGGAGCTATAACGGGAATTTCAAGTTTTTTACTCCCTCAAATGTTAGGGGCATTAATAGTTGTAAGGGTTATTTTCTTAATATTATCATCTGTTTTGGGGCTTTATGGATATATATTTGGGGTGATAGGGTTATTTATACACCTAATGTCCATGAAGAGTTATGGAATTCCATATACTACAAATATATATCCCACTGAACTGAAAGATTTTCAAGATATGGCTATAAGGTCTCCATGGTGGTTAATGAATTATAGAACAAAATTAATAGCTAAAGATTCTTTGAGGCAAAAGAAGAAAAAAACTATTAGAAGAAGGGTTAATTGATGAGGAAAGTAAAAAAAATAATATTTGCCTTAGTTATATTCACAAGTAGTCTAACATTTTCAGCTTGTTGGAACTACAAAGAGATTAATGAATTTAGTGTAATTAATGGATTTTCTATTGACGTAGGGGAAGAGAACTATAAATATAATATTACTGCGGAAATATTGGCTCCTAAATTAGCAATAGGTAGAGATAAAGTAAAGTCACGCTTTGTTGAAAGTCAAGGGGATACGATTTTTAAAGCTGCTAGAAAGCTTGTAGCAGTCGATGGTAAAAAAGCATACTGGAGTCACGCAAAAGTAATGATTATAAGCAAGGCTGTGGCAGAAAAAGGTTTAATTTCTGCTATTGATTTTGCTGATAGAAATCCTGAACCAAGATCGGATATTCATATAGTAATTGCAGATATGGATAAGGCTAAACAAATATTTAAATTTTACGGAGAGGATGTTAGTGTAGTAAGTTTTAAATTACAAGATTTACTAGACAATGAAGGAATTATCTCTACATATAAATCAGTTGATTTGTGGAGATATATAAGTACTTTAAATAATGAAGGGATTTCACCAATAGCCCCAATAATTTATTTATCAGAAGTTGGAGATAAGAAAATGCCCAAGGTAGGTGGAGTTGCCGTATTCAAAACTGATAAGATGATAGGAAAGCTTAGTGAAGAAGAAACAGAGTTCTTTTCGTTGCTTGATCCTAAAATTAAAGGTGGATTATTAGCAATAAAAAATGAAGCTCATGGGAGTTTAGTTAATGTAAGTTTAAGGATTTTAACTGGTAAGACTGATGTAAAGCCTATATATGTGAATGGAAGTATTACTATGAAAATTAATATAGTAGTTGATGTTACTATAGGAGAAATAGAGGGAAATGAAGACTATATCTCAAAAGGTAAGAGCGAGGAGTTACAAAAAAATACAGAAAACTATATAAAACAAGGAGTGGATAATTTAATTAGAAGAGTCCAGGAACAATATGATAGTGATATATTTGGGTTTGGAAATGATATCAAGAATACAATGCCAAATTCATGGAAAAAAATAAAAAATAATTGGGACGAAGAATTCAAAAATTTAAAAGTAGAAACAACTGTAAGTGTTAATATCAAGAGAAGTGAGTTAACAACGGAACCAATTAAAGCAGGTGAGTAGTTATGTTATTCATACTAATTTTTATATATTGTTTTATTGCATTTATAGAAATTGTACCATTGTATAAGAAAAAGCAAAAGAAAGAGTCATTAGCGTGTATGTTATTGATATCTGTTGCACTAGTTTTAAGCTTATTAATACAGGCAGGAGTGAGTCTTCCTAGTGCGTCTAAAATAATTGAAAAAATTGTGAAGTTTATACTAGGAAAATAGAACATAATTTTATAGGAGAAAAGAAAATGAAGAAAGAAGTTATTTCCGATAAACAAGCTATATCTATTATGATTTTGTTTATTACAGGAAGTTCTGTAGTACTGGGGACAGCTGGTGAGGCTAAGGGTGACTTATGGTTAGCTATAATTATATCTTTAATTTGTGCACTTATAATAGCTTATGTTTATGGAAGAATCCTTTCACTGTTTCCGGAAAAGGACTTTTTTAGTATTGTCTTATATACATTTGGTGAGGTTTTTGGCAGTGTAATTTGTATAGGGTATATATGGTTTTCCTTTCATTTAGCGGCTTTAGTTTTAGTTAATTTTCAATATTTTATAGAAACTGTAGGGTTAAATCTAACACCAGAAATAGTAATCTCAATATCTATTATGTTTTTAGTAGTTTGGGCAGTGAAAGAGGGCATAGAAGTTCTTGGAAGATGGTCATCCTTATTTTCTATAGTATTGTTCTGTTTGATTTATTTTACCATACCATTTCTTATTCCAATGATGGATACAAGAAATTTACGACCCTTTCTATATAATGGAATTAAGCCTGTACTTAATGCAACTTTATCAACATTTACATTTCCTTTTGCGGAAACGGTTATGTTTTTGGGTATACTTACTTCTTTAAAGTCAAAAAAATCCTATTATAAGGTATATACCCTAGGAATATTATTAGGTGGGGCTATTATTTTTTCAACCGCAATTTCTGAAATGTTAGTGCTAGGACCAAATAGATATTCAGCATATAATTTTCCTGCATATGCTGCAGTAAGAATGATAAATATTGAAGAAGTTATTACAAGAATGGAGATTATAGTTTCAGCAGTATTTTTGATAGGTGGATTTGTGAAAATAAGTGTGTGTACCTTAGTTTGTTGCAAAGGAATATCTAGATTATTCTCTTTTGAGGATTATAGGTTTCTGGTAACGCCAATAGGTATACTAATTATTATAACTGCAATTTCTAGCTATGGTAGTATAATGGAAATGTCTCAGTGGATTAAGGAAACATGGAATTACTATGCTTTGCTATTTCAAGTGGCTTTACCTATTATTATACTTATAGCAGGGGAAATTAAGGTAAGGCATAAAGATAAACTGTTTTAATAAAAGTTATTAACAATATTATTTTGTTTTCCTTAAAAATATTATATTATAAATGAAAGCACCCTTAGCTTAATTAATCTAAGGGTGCTTTTGAGTTTTCATTTTCTTCAGCTTTTTTATTAAGGCTTTTCATTATATCCACTACTTTAATTAAGTATTCCTCATCTTTTAATACTTATTAGGGGGTTAAGAATTACTCTTATAATTTCAAGGAATCACCTCTAAGAATTTGATGTCGCTTATAATTATTATCAAAGTTTTTAAGAAATTCTTTCGCGCAAACTTCACCAGAATAATATAAATCCATAATTTTTTTATTAGAGATGTTAAAATCTGTGGTTTTAGTATCAAGAGTATTAATTTTTACAGTTCGCAGATAATCCATTTCTCTTATATGAATATCATCTTGGGCTTCTAGCATAGTCTCAATAATTGAGCTAGTAAAATTAAAGATATTTGTGATTTTATGTTCTCGTATTTCTTTATTTCCTCCAAGTTTAAAACCAATGGTTGGCCAGCGAGGAATGTGATTTACATCAAAAAGCCAAACTGGATAATTGCTTAAAACACCGCCATCAACAATGAGAGATCTTTTATTATTATTTACATTATTTAAATTTACAGGTTGAAAAAAATAGGGAATAGATATGCTCATTCTTATTGCCAAACTTACTTGAAGTTCATCAGGATTTAATCCGTATTCTGCAATGTCTTCCGGTAGTATAAGCATCTTTCCTTTGCTAATATCTGTTGCTATAATGTGCAGTTTATATTTTCTTTTATATTTATTATTGTTTAGGAGAATACCATTTTCTTCTGGGATAATCAAATCTCCAAAGGTCACTTTTTTCTTATTTGTAAGCTTAAGTTTATGGGACAGAACTTCATCCATCCAGTTTTTTAAATAATCACCTTCAAAAATACCTTTTTTAAAAAGTAGATTGCTTATATTAGAGAGTATAGGTAGATTAAAGTGCTTTTTACCAGCAATTTTCTTATAGTCTAGCTGTAGCATTATTTTTTTGATCTCTTCAGCTGGAAAGCCCGCTGCAACAAGCGTAGCTACAATAGAGCCAGCAGAAGTTCCTGAAACATTTCGCCATTCATATCCATTATCCTCAAATATTTTTAAGGCACCTACAAGACCAATGCCTTTAATTCCTCCACCTTCAAAAACTGCATCCGCAAATTTTCTGTTATTATAAACATCCACATATATCACCCCTTTATGAGTAATATATGAATAAGTATATTTTCATGACCTCTATTAGTAAAAATAAATTTCATTTACACCTTTTTTTATAAAAAGAATATAATACATTATAATTATTTAATAAAAGAGGCAATGTATGAAAAGAATAGAAGAGTACACACCTTGTGAATTGGCTACATTAGCAACAGTAATAGGGGTTTTAATTGCTGCTAAACTTAATACTAGTGAGCAAAATATAATAGGCAATTTTTTAACTGGTGTGGCGCAGACCGTTTTGATAATTGCAGCTCAGGGTCAAAATCTTGAAACACTGGAGCAAAATCAATGTGGAGATAATGGAAACAGTAATTTAAGTGACAATAATAAGGATTTGCAAAGACAAATAGACGAGCTTAAGGGATATATTAAAAAATTAGAAGATAATATAAACTGTTAAGAAAATGCACTGAATAAAAGGTGCTTTTTTTATAGTTTGACATTATAAGAAACTTTAGGTAATATATATGTGTAAAGTAATTAAATATTAAAAACTGGGGGAGTCAATATTTTTGTCTGAGAGGAAACAGTTTAGTTTCGACCCTTATAACCTGAATTGGATAATGCCAACGGAGGGAAAATGTGATTTGCATTTAGTTTGGAATAAGACTATATAAATGGTGCAAAGTTATAGGTTATAAAACCCTTCGTTCAATTAAGAGCAAAGGGTTTATTTTATTGTTTTAGTTACTAAGTTAGTACAAACATAACATA
>JAJYBA010000179.1 GCA_021779235.1 Bacillota bacterium | reverse complement strand
AATGCAGGTGGTGCTAGTAGACCCACAGGAAAGAGCTAGAATAATGGCAATCTTGTATGTAATTGTAGTTGCTTTTACATCTCCTTTTGGGTGGATTGCGGGGATTTTATCTGGAATAGATCGAAGGCTTCCGTTTTTATTAAATATTTTACTTTTGCTTAGTGGTATTATACTTACCTATTTCCAAGCAACTAAATCGAGGGAGAAGTCCGCTTTAAAAAATTAGCAGTATTTTATGAGTTATCAATAAGTATAAAAGAACTATTTGAATAGATATAGAAACGAAAAAGCTGTGAGTTGATACTTCGCAGCTTTTAATATTAAAGTAAAAGGAGACTTCGCTTTAATCTTTATCCTATGTATAAATAATATAAGTTTTTAAAAATATATAATTAGGGTATTATATATTAGCAATATTAATTTCATAATAATTCACAATTAAATAGTAGAATGAGAATATAAACAAAACAATTAGAGGAGTGACAGTAAATGCGAAAAGGAATCCTAGTTACTACTAGTATAGTAGTTTTATGTGGTTTAATTTTAGGAAGTTTATATTTCTATTTTGGGAAATTAGAAACTATAAACAGTAGTGAAAATTATATAATCATTAAGAAAAATTCTACTGTAGAACAAGTAGCAAAACAACTACAGGAAAAGTACATAATAAAATCTGAAAATGTGTTTATATATTATGCCAAGTTAAAGGGGTTAAAGGGAAATGTAGAAGGTGGAAACTTTATAATAAAACCTAAAACAGACTTAAAGGACCTTATCATAAGATTAAAAGATGGAAAATCAGAGTTTGCGGTTATTACAATACCAGAAGGGTATACATTATATCAAATTGCCAGCAGGCTTGAAGAAAACAACCTTGTAAAAAAAGAGGATATACTGAAGGAAAAGCTTGATGTTTTAAAAACCAATACTTTGATATTAAGTAAAAAGGGTGTTTACTATGATTTGGAAGGATACCTGTTTCCAGATACATACTATATACCCAATACTGCTAGTAAAGATGAAATTGTAAATATAATGGTGGACAGATTTAAAACTGTATTCTCTGATAAATATCAAGCACGAGCTAAAGAATTAGGATTGGATGTAAATGAGGTAATAACCATAGCTTCCTTAATCGAAAGAGAGGCAGCAAATGACAGTGAGAGAAGTAGAATAGCTGGAGTTATATATAATCGGTTAAAAAAAGGAATGCCACTACAAGTAGATGCAGCGGTTATTTATGCAAAGACAAAGGGAGAAAAAAGTATCGACAAAGTATACTATGATACACTTAAGGTAAAGTCAAAATATAATACTTATTTATATAAAGGCTTACCTCCAGGACCAATAGCTTCACCTGGAAAAGCATCTATAGTGGCTGCACTTTATCCTGAAAAGAATGATTATCTGTACTACGTAGCAAATGGCAACGGACATGTGTTTAGTAAAACTTATGAGGAACATTTAAGCAATGTAAAAAAATATATAAAGTAAAGAAAATATTATTAACGAAATATACAAAATACACTCCTTCAGCGTTATAAATACACTGAAGTCATAAGTTATTTTTGATTTTTATGGTTTGCAAGATTTTTACGTTGATTAGAATTTAGACCACAACAATCTGGTTTTTTATCACCAAAAGATTCTTGATTGGCTTTTTCTATATCTTTTAAGAAGTTTGCAAACCATTTTTTTAACATTTTCATCTGTAACCCTCCATCAAAATTATTTCACATTTTTAAGCTGATTTTCTAAACAGGCTTTTCTTATTTCACATAAATCCATACTTTTCTAATTATCTACAGAAACCACAGCAGTATCTCTTTATTCTCTGAATATAATTCTTTATTTTAATTATACAAAAAAGATGTGAAGATTGCATAAAGATTTTTTGAAAATTTACCACTTTCCACATATGTGCTATTTTTGGGTATTGACTTTATGACTGGAGAGTCATAATATAAGAATATAGAAACATATGACTCGCGAGTCATAAGGATTTTAACGACATTTCAGAAGGAAAGTCTCCCTCTTCTATAAGTGGGAGGATAACAATTAAGAATTGTTATCTACTGCGGAGGAATACCCAGAGGATACCTGCTATAACAAAGAGAAAACTTCAGTGGGTGTCAAATCTCCTTCTGAAGTCGTTAATATTGCAGCAACACAGATGATGATTTAAAGAGGGGGATTGATTGTAATCAATAGAAATATAATTGATTACTTAAGATAAAAAGAGTATTTAAAAAACAAAAATAGATAGGATGGTGCCAAAATGCCTAAGGATACTTTTTATAATTTGCCCTTTGAAAAACAAGAGAAGGTGATGAGGTCTGCTATTAGTGAATTTATAAATCAGGGGTTTGAAAAAGCTAATGTAGGAGCTATTGCAAAAAATGCTGGTGTGGCAAAGGGCAGTATGTATCAGTATTTTGAAAATAAAAGAGAGCTATTCTTATTTTCTGTAAGATGGTCTATGGAATTTCTTGTAAAAAAATATGATAAGTATATAACTCTAAAAGATAAAGAGCTGAGTGTTTTTGATTTCTTTTATCAAAACGCTAAAGATATGTGGCTTCAGATGAGAGATGAGAGAGAACTTGTTATATTTATTCAGGATGTATTTCTAGGAAAGTATAACAGTTTAAGTGATGAATCTATGACTTATATGATTAAGCTCTCAGACGAATATCTGTTAAATCTAATTAAAGCTGGTAAAAGCAATGGCTCAATAAGAAAGGATATAGATGATAATATTCTTTCTCTATTCATAACAGGAGTATCCTTTAAGATAAAGGAGTATCTAATGAAAAAGGCAAGAAACCTTGGAGAAGACATTGTTGATGAAGATTTCGAGGTATATGAAAAAGAAATAAAGGCTATGATAGAGCTTTTGAAAAATGGAATGGGAGCATAAAGAATAATAATCTTTATGTACAGTATAGGAATACAGAGGCTAAAAGATTGAAAATCTTTTAGAACGTATAAGGAATACAGGAGGCTAAAGGATTGATAATCCTTTAGTACAGAATAAGGAATACAAGGGGCTAGAAGATTAATAATCTTCTAGTACAGAATAAGGAATACAAGGGGGTAAAGGATTGATAATCCTTTAGTACAGTATAAGGAATACAAGGAGGATAAGTTAATGTTTCTTAAAGTAGAAAAGCTAAAAAAGAGTTACAACACTGGTGAGGTAAGTACTCAGGTATTAAAAGGGGTAGGACTTAGCCTTGATAAAGGGGAGATAGGAGTAATACTTGGACCATCTGGTTCTGGTAAATCAACCTTACTTAACATTATTGGAGGCATAGATAGAGGCGATTCAGGCTTAGTTACAGTTGAGGATATAACAGTTAGTAAGCTTTCAGATAATAAGCTTACAAACTATAGAAGGGATAAAATAGGGTTTATATTTCAGTTTTATAATCTTATACCTAACTTAACTGTAGGTGAAAATATTGAAGTAGTTTCAAATATAAGCAAGTCCCCACT
>JAJYBA010000178.1 GCA_021779235.1 Bacillota bacterium | reverse complement strand
GTCAACCATGGCAGACTCATAATAGGTAGGAGAAATAGAAGTCATTCCAGCCATTAATACTATTAGAGTTGAACCAAACCACATCCACCACTGTACAAAAATTACAATAGATTGTGTCCATGCAGTGCTACGAAAGAAGTCCATTGCACCTGCCATAAGACCAGATCGTACTGACAACTGATTTACAGGTCCATAGAAAGAAAAAAGATTAAAAAACAAAACAGCAATTGTTACTGGCATTAGAAGATTAGGTAAGTAATATATAGTACGCCAGAAACCTACGAATTTTATCTTGAGTCTATTATTTGTAAACCAAACTGATAAAAGCATGGCAATTCCTAATTGCGGTATAAAATTAAGCATCCAAATCTTCCAGGTATTAGCCAAGGCTTTTAGAAAATATGCATCCGAAATTATATTTTTAAAATTATCAAAGCCTACTATTTTGTAGCCTTTACTCATCATAGTCATATTGGTAAAACTCAAATAAAAAGTATATATTAGTGGATAAAGACTAAATAATAAAAATCCAATAATGAAGGGGGCAGTAAAGAGATATCCATAACGCTTTTTATTTAATTTATTACTGCTCTTTTTTCTTAACTCTATATTCTCAGACAAGGTAAGCACACCCTTTCCTATTTCATACTAAATTAGAACAAAATCTGCGATGCTTAAGAGGTACCGCAGATTTTGTTTATAATAATTTAACTTATTTTACTTCTATATCTGGTAATGCAGTTTTTACGGCATCCTTAAACTGCTTGATTGTCTGATCTTTTGTAGCCTTACCAGAGGCATAATTGTTAAGTGGGTCGTTTAGTGAACGTTGAATAGCATCATCTGACGCTTGAATAAGTTTTAAGCTAATAGTTGGAGCTGCAACTGCAAAACCTTTATAGGAGTTTTGTCCTGCTAGGAATTTAGTAGTTGCTGCATCATCAAATTTAGGCATAATTTCTTCAACAACTTTTTGGCTGGATACAAAGTCTCCAGGACCTTGAGATAGTTTATCTCCTATAGTTGGGTCAATTTTTTTCAAATATTCGTTTGTGTATACACCAGTTGCCCAATTTTTAAGAGTATCAGCATTTAAAGTAGCGAATTTTATAAATTCTGTAGCCATATCTAAGTTTTTAGCATCTTTTAGTGCACCAATCCATGTTCCTCCCCATTGATATGGTACAGGACCACTAATGCATGCCCAGTCTCCAGAAGTATCTTTTCCTACAGTTTTCGCAGTTGTTGCTCCTTCTGCTTTTACTTCTTTTGGAATTGAGTTAGGCATCAAAGTATATGGAAGTCCCCAAGTTGGAAGTAGATAAGAAAATACTTGTTTTGCATTTCCTTTTGCATCAACTAGTGAATCATTCATACCTGCAAACCAGCCCTCTTGCCATTGATTTGCTTGAGCCTCATAACCGTTTTGTCTAAAAGATTTTGCAGTGTCTAACAGTTCATCAACCTTAGGGTCTATAACAAGCTTGTCATCTACAACCCATGGTGACTTACGATTTGCAAAGAATAAATTTGCAAAGTCTCCTGTTGAAGCTATCATATAAGTATTTCCCTTTGATTTTTCTTTAACTGTCTTTGCAGCTGCTTCAAATTTTGTCATATCTGAAACTAACGCCTGAATAGCAACTGGGTCGTCTGTTCCGAAATATTGTTTAGCAAGGCTTCTGCGATAAAACATTGCTCCAGGTGTTGCTTGGTAGGAAAATGCCTTTGTTACACCTTCATATGTTCCAATATCAAGTGTGAACTGATAGGTTCCAAGGTCCTTTGCAAGTGGTAGTAAGCTTGAAACATCTGCTAGATAATCACTCTCTACATATTCTCTTACAAATGAAGCTTCAAGGGATAATACGTCAGGAACCTCTCCAGATTGTAAGGTTGATTTAAGTTTTGTTTGAAATTCACCATTTGTCATAGGAATCATGGTGTATTCAATCTTTACTTCGGGATGCTTTTCTTGGAAAGCTAGAGCCATTGTTTTCATTTCATCTGTAAAAGACCAAATCTTAAGGGTTTTTTGCTCTTTAGCAGGAGCCTCTGTAGCCACAGTTGTCTCCTTAGAAGCAGAATCATTTTTAGTTGCATTTGTGCCACATCCAGAAAGTAAGCCAATTGACATCAAGCATGTAAGTACCAGGGCCATTGTCTTTTTCATTATTTCTACCACCTTTTTAAAATTAATTTGTAATATTGCACTTGTATAGAAATCTATTTCTATACTGTAAGGTAATTCTAACATATATGTAAACGTATTACAACGGTTTTATTGTAAATTATTTTGAATTTTTCCCAAATTTTTCACTTGTTATATTGATATTATCGCATTACCTCACATATTATTTATTAAGGTATAGTAGTTAATATACTTAAAGAATATGTTTCGAAACCGGTTTCCATAAATAATCTTTTAAGATACTTTTCTCTCTGTTTCCAAAAAAAAAAAGCCCCAAATAGGGCTTAGAGTACTACAATACAGAACCCACAAGTTTTTTTGTGTATTCATGGTTGGGCTTATTTAAAATCTGTTTCGTATCTCCACTTTCAACTATCTTTCCTTTATACATAACTGCAATTCTGTCACATATATGTTTTACCACCTTAAGATCATGGGCTATAAAAAGGTAGGTTAAGTTTAATTCATCTTTTAGGTTGTCCAGCAAATTTAGTATCTGGCCTTGAACAGAAACATCCAGTGCAGATACAGGTTCGTCGCAAATAATAAAGCTGGGTCTTATAGAAATAGCTCTAGCGATACCAATCCTTTGTCTTTGCCCTCCGCTCATTTGAAATAGGAACTTTAACTTATCACTTTCAGACAATTCTACCAGCCTTAGCAAGCGGGATACTTCTTTATCCATATCCGCACTCTTAACAATATGATGCAGTTTTAGAGGTTCCAGCAATAGTTCTTCTACTGTCATTTTAGGGTCCAATGCTCCTTGACTATGTTGGAATATAATTTGTAGTTCCTTTCTCATATTCCTCATATCATCATCATTTAATCCTGTCAGTTCTATATCCTTATAAAATATTTTACCTTCATCAGCTTTAATAAGGTTTAAAATCATAAGTGCTGTAGTAGTTTTTCCGCTGCCGCTTTCACCAATAAGTCCTAAAGATTCACCTTTTCTGATATTAAAACTTACATCATCAACAGCCTTAATAATATTTTTTTTAGAGATTATATTTTCCTTTATAATATAATGTTTAGATATATTCTGTACTGATATTAATGTTTCATCATTACACACTAGCAAAATCACCTTCCACTTCTAAGACGCACCTGATTTTTCTATTCTTTATATTTCTCATTTGGGGCAACCCAGTTATGCATTTATCATTTTTACATACACACCTTTCATAAAAAGGACATTGCTCTTTGAATTCTTCAGGGGAAGGTGCCTTTCCATCCAGAGAATATAGTTTTTCATCATTATCATTAAGTGATTCCATACAACGTAACAAGGCCTTTGTATAAGGATGCAG
>JAJYBA010000177.1 GCA_021779235.1 Bacillota bacterium | reverse complement strand
ACTAAGAATAAAATGTTTTCATTATCAGAGCAAACTACAAAGATTCTAACAGGGTTGAAGCAGGATGTTAAAATTTATGGTTTTTACGAGACAGGACAAGAAAATTTAAGTGTAACTACTCTTCTTAAACAATATAAGTTAAGTTCAAAAAATATTTCAGTGGAATATAAAGATCCATCGAAGTACCCACAAATTGCGGAGAAATATTCTACGGATGATTTAAAAGTTGCAGTGGGATTTTTAGTTGTAGAAAGTGGTTCAAAGTATAAAGTGATTGATCCACAAGACTTTGTTAATTATAACTATACTGACCCCAATAATCCTACTGCTGAATCTTTGGCAGTAGAGCAAAGTATAACTTCTGCTATATTAAATGTCACTAATGTTAAGAGTATGACAATTCACACATTGCAAGGTCATAGTGAAGAGCAAATATCTTCAGATATAACAAAGCAATTGGAATTAGAAAATTATAAAATTGCACCAATAAATTTAGCTGTTAAAGATACTAAGCTTGAAGAAGGTTCTGTTCTACTTGTTGTTTCTCCAAAAAGAGATTTGTCTTCTGAAGAAGAAAAAGTAATAAGAAGTTATTTATCTAAAGGTGGTAGAGCATTATTCCTTATGGATTTAATTGAAAATGATCTTCCTAATTTTAAAAGAGTATTTAATAGTTATGGAATAGATATGCAAAAGGCTATAACCGTAGAAGGTGATAGTAAGTATAGTGCTCAAAATCCACTATATTTGTTACCAAAACAACAAGGACATGATATCTTGGCATCCTTAAATCGTAATGATTTAAGAGTTCTTATTCCAGGATGTGAAAGTATAGGAATATTAGGAAGTAAGAAAAGTTCGTTAAGTGTTGAGCCGTTATTAACTACTTCTGATAATGCTTGGGGTAAAACAAATTTAAAAACAACTACTTCTGAAAAGGAAAAGGGAGACTTACAAGGTCCTTTAAACATAGCAGTTGCAATAACTGATAAGTCCAGTGATGCAAAGGTAAAAGATACTAAAATTGTTGTAGTTTCAAACTCAACATTTACTGCTCAAACAATAGTATCTTCAAGTAATGGGGCTAATTTGGACTTTTTAATGAATTCTATTAATTGGGTTCAAGACAAGGAAGAAGGCATATCTGTTAGACCTAAGAGTATAGACGATTATGTACTTCAAATTAGTGATTATGATAGATTTCTTTTCTCAGGAATTGTAATAATCCTTATACCAGGGATTATTGTGATAGCAGGAATTAGGATGTGGCTTAAGAGGAGGCAAAGATAATGAAAAAATCTAAGTTTATCCTAATATCGGTAGTTTTTTTAGTAATATTGTTAGGTGCATATTTTACTTAGATAAAAAGTCTGTTCAAAGATTATGTAAATTTTAAAAGAAATAATAATACACAAACACGCCATATACAATTTATTGTGTAGAACGTGTTTGTTTTACTACAGAAAAGTGAAATTTATTTTTGCAATGCGTCACTTGCCACGTGTGTGGCCATATTTAATACCAACCTCTTAATTTCATTGGAGCAGCAACACGTTTTACAGAGTGCATATATGCGGCGTTTCTCATCGAAACATTATATTCTTCTTTTATTTTCCAGATGTCATTGAAGGCATTAATCATAGCTATTTCTTCTTTTTCTTCAACTTCCTTTTCGCTCCAGTAATATCCGTATAAGTTTTGTACCCATTCAAAGTAGGATACAGTTACGCCACCAGCATTAGTTAATATATCAGGTGTAACAAGAATTCCTTTTTCATTTAGAATTTTATCTGCATCTGGAGTTATTGGTCCGTTAGCAGCTTCTGCAATTATTCTTGCATTAATAGAGTTAACATTATCAAGAGTAATTTGATTTTCTCTTGCAGCTGGCACTAAAACGTCAACTTTCAAAGCCCAGAAGTCTTCCATTGATATCTCTTTTCCACCTGGGAAGCCAAGAAGTGAATGATTTATTCTATTATATTCATCTAGTGAAGTTGCATTAAGCCCATTTTCATTATAAATTGCGTATGTTCTATTTTCTTCTCTACTGTATTCTGCAACAGCCAAAACCTTAGCGCCCATGTTTTCTAGGATTGTACCCGTGAAACTTCCTACATTTCCATATGCTTGAATTGCAATACTTGCTTTGTTGATATTAATATCAAGTTTCTTTAAAGCTTCTCTAACAGTTACAGCAACCCCGAAACCAGTAGCTGCAGTTCTTCCTTTTGAACCA
Organism: Bacillota bacterium; assembly: GCA_021779235.1. Lineage (GTDB taxonomy): Bacteria > Bacillota > Clostridia > Clostridiales > Clostridiaceae > Clostridium_AD. The sequence continues at coordinate 1,280 of JAJYBA010000177.1, read as the reverse complement.
CCAAATTCTAACGGCTTGCCAGTGAAGGTTCCAATAGCACTATGGCCAACAAGCTTGTTATATTCATCTGTCATCCATGCCATAATTTGTCCATTTGTATTTACGTCTGGTGCTGGTACATCAACCTTTTCACCTATTAACTTGTATATTCCATCAATATATCCTCTACTTAATCTTTCAAGTTCTCCCTCTGAAAGTGTTTTAGGATCAACAATTATTCCACCTTTTCCACCACCATAGGGAATACCAACTACAGAGCATTTGAAAGTCATCCAAAGTGAAAGAGCTTTAACTTCATCTCTTGTAACACCCAAATCAAACCTTATACCACCTTTAGTAGGTCCCACAGCATCGTTATGTTGGGAACGAAAGCCTTTAAATACTTTTACACTACCATCATCCATTTTAACAGGAATTGAAACTTCAATAATTCTTAGTGGTTCACTTAATATTTCGTAAACAGCTGCTTCGGTTCCTAACTTGTCACAAGCTTCTTTAAGCATTTTTTGTGCATTTTCAAAAGGATTAAGGTTTTCTTTTAACATTTCAATACACCGCCCCTTTTAATATCTAGTGTACTTGCTTGTACACTGATTATTTTGATTAAATCTTAATAAATGAAGTGATATTAGTCATTTTTCTTGGTGTGTGATACCTACAATTCAATTATCAATCAATTTATGAATAATTTCAATCATCAAAAAAGCTTAAATACATGAAAAATTGCACATTACAGTACAATAGTTTGAATATTCTACGCTTTGCGTAAAAATTGGAATTAATTTCTTTAAATGGGTTATATTCTGATGTGGTACAGAAAGTTATTGTGAGAAAGAAGGATATTTTAATATGCAGTGATAAGATAGAGCTTAGAAATGATATGAATATACAGAATTGTGGGGTAGAAGCTAAGCGCATAGAGGCCCATGGAAATTAGTATTTCTGATCTATATAGATTTACATATGTAGGATTTAGGAGTGGGATTAAATCATCATCTTTGATGCTGCAATATTAACAACTATGGAATCAGATTTACACTGTAAATTATGCCACATAAGCTTAGCCTTTCTTCCTTTTGCAAGGATGAAAGGTTATTAAGCAATATATTTTATTGAGCTTGGTTAATTTTATGCAATAATTTTTTAACATAATAAATATTTTTTCTTTAATTTGTCAATAAATTCTTTAAAATAAAAGAAAGTTTGTTGCTTTTTATTATTTTCTATAAGGATAACAGATTTTAAAACTAAGTCTGAATATATATCTAAAAAAATTTCAT
>JAJYBA010000176.1 GCA_021779235.1 Bacillota bacterium | reverse complement strand
CCGATCTGCTTTGAACTTTTCCAAATGTTATTTTATTTATTATAACAGGCTGATTACCTTCTTTTCTTATATCTCCATGTGTTACTATCCCTTTATAGAAGTCATTTATAAGTATATTTTTAATAGACTGTTTACTAAATTGTTTACCTTGATTAGTTGTATATCTTGCTGCATCCAAATAGCTTTTAACCTTACCTAATGACTGTACTTCTATATATTTTTTATAGATAACTCTTACTATTTCTGCTTGATCCTCATCTATAGTTATAATATTTTTATCCCATTTATAGCCTATCGGTGCAGTACCGCAAGCTTTATCTCCTTGCTTTACCTTTGTTCTTCTACCTTTAGCAAGTTTCAATCTGATTTCATTCCTTTGAAATCTATCCATCGCCGTCATTATATCATTAAGCAATGTGCTTGTTGGGTCCACCTCATATAAGTTATACAATGGTTGTTCTATGCTTATTATATTAGACTTTAAACTCATTAGTTTCTTTTGAATATACGCTTGGTTATATATGTCTCTCCATAACCTGCTAGTATTTAATACTAGCACTGTATCTATTTCGCTATCTAAACTATTTATAAGTTCGCCTAAACCTTCTCTAAGCTCATCAGTACCACTTACACCTTTATCTTTAAATAACTCAACCAATTCAAGTTTATTGCTTTTGCAATATTGTTTAATTGATTGCTCTTGAGTTTCCAATCCATAACCTGTTTCTACTTGCGTTGATGTACTTACTCTTATATAACCATATACCTTTTTGCACATACCGCTCACCCCTTACCAATATTTGCTATACTCTAATAGTAAACTATTGTTGTAAAGTCGTCAATGGTTATGGCTAACATTTTACACATAAGGCATTTAATATATATAACATCAACGTTTTATATCATTTATTCTATATGTGATTAAACAAATATATCTTAAGGGCTTTCATCAAGAGCTTTAAGTCGCTTATCAATATCTTCTTCTGAATAATCTTCAAGATTGTTTGTTATATTAATATTTTGTCTATCTCTCCAATCCTTAGGCTTTCTATTCTTTAGCCAGAAGATTTGAGCGGTAGTATCTGGTACAACTTCCTTTACAACTTCTTTAGTAACCTCAAGGTCAAACTTTCCTGTTGCAGGATTCTGTACCGGTTCTTTCGTGATTTCTGTATATTTATAGCCTAATGCCCTTTTAAACAAAGCATTCTCTACTTCTAAGTCAACTATTTCCTTGCCCCTTTTCAGGACTTCAACAATTTCGGGCTTTGTTTTTTTCCACTCATAGAATGTTGTCAATCCAACACCTAACCGTTCTGATATATCCTTGTCAGTGGCACCATTACGACACCAACTTTCTACAAGTATTAATTTATTATCCATTTCCAATTCATCCCATTTGCTTTGACGACCCGCCATGCATACCACCTCCTAAAATAGAAAAAGCACTAGAAATTAATCCAGTGCTTTAAAATTTATTGTTTAATTTGGGCTATTTATAATTTTACCCAATACCATAATACCATTTTCCTTAGGACACTTCAAGGACACGTTTTGGACAATTTTAAACCTCTAATTTTATGCCATCTATTCCAAAAATAAGAGCACTTAATTCTTCTACACCTTGCTTCATATCTCGTGCTACAGTCTTTTCACTTACTTCTAATTCTTCTGCAATTTCTGAAAAAGTCTTATTTTTACCGGACACATATAACATTTGAATCACTTTATATCTTCTTAAAGCATTTGGATCGTTGTCCATTTCAGCACTGTATTTATAAAGCTGAATCATTCTGTTTATATGTTTAACTATAATATAAGTTCTATCATGAGTTTTCTTTATTGAATTAATATACATTCCCTCATCATCAATATTATCAAGTTCGTCCAATACGTCTATAGCATTTATTTCATTAAGCTGAGAAGAAGTATATACAGCATTTTTACAATGTAGCCTGAACTTATTGTAATTTCTTAAAAGCAATTTAGTGTTTCTTAATCTTCTGTCATGTCTGTATTTAAATTTATCCTCTTTATCCCTTTGGATTCTATCAAGAGCTTCTTTCACCCCAGCTTGTATTCCAATCTCTATTGCCTTGTCCACTGTTAAGTTACTCACATTATCACTTCCCTTACGCCTAAGACAAGAAATCATATTAGGCTAATTTTTCGATACGTTGCTGCACCATTTTCTTTTCAGCTTCTAGTTTAGCTTTAAGCGTCCAGTTCTTATTACCAACTGCTTTTCTAATATCTATATTAATTTGATCTATTCTACCTAAGTACATATCTTTATAATCTATTTTCATGCAAACCTCCTTAAATTTTAAACCCATTTAGTAATTCATCCTTAGTAGCTCCTTTAATTTGTCCTCCGATTTCACTAAGTTCTATTGTAATTTTTTGATATTCAGGAATATAACTTTTTTCTATAGTATCAAGTTTTATATTTTTATTATTTAAATATAAGCAAGCTTTCTTTTCTCTTTGGAGAAGGGAATTATATTTTTTCTTCAAAATTATCGAATCATCCATAAATTACCTCCATTTTATTGGTGTAATGATTGGTGTAATAAACTTAAAAACATTACACCGCCTTCAAACCGTTGATATAACTAACCTTAGCTCTTACTGGTGTAATGAATGTAATGAATTTCCCTATTGTATACATATATACATATTACATATACATATATTTACATATATTTTATACAGTATATACTTTTACCTTATTTTATTACATTCATTACACTTTCTAGGAATACCAATACTTTGAGGTCATTATTCATTACACTAATCATTACATTTCATTACACCTTTTCGAAATTCATTACACCACTATTGATAAAATTTCACTTTATTCCAATTCTTTAACGGTTTACCTTTTTCTCTTGGAATATCCTTACTTTTCATTTGCTCTACAGCTTTTAATGTTTCTATCGTACTTTTAAAGCCCTCACTATTAATTATGCCTTGCAAGGCTTTAGCTAAAGAATCCCATAGCTTTTCAAACTCACACATTGTATTTTTAAAAACTTGTATTATATCTTTAATTTGTTCAGGAGTTAATTTTAAACTCTTAGCTTGAATTATCTGAGCGTTATCTAATCCCAAGCCTTCATATTCTTTTCTTAACTCTTCCATAAAATCTATCAAAACATCACTTCTTTCAACATATTCTTTAATTGTTATTTGTTTTCTCGCTCCTCTTGCCTAGAAAATTCACTACTTGATTTGCACCATGAGTAGGTTCATTTAGTGAAGTAAATCCTTTTGCATTTATTTCAGCTTCCATTTTTTCATCTACGGTTAATTGAGCCATTAATAGGCATAAATTATATGGTGTAAAAAACTGTCCTTTCCATTTACTGCCTAATCCCAATTCCATAAAAACCTCACCTAGGTAATCTCCTGGAACTTCTAGTGCCATTGTTAACTCTCCAAATAGCTCTGGGAATATAGCTGCTTCTTCTTTTGAGTATTTTGATATTACATTCAAGTATTTATCTTCACGTTCTCTCCACTTAATGAAGTTAACTGAGTTGCTTAA
>JAJYBA010000175.1 GCA_021779235.1 Bacillota bacterium | reverse complement strand
ACATGAACACCCTGTGTATAGAGATAACTGTGGCAGGAATCATATGACGCTTTATAAAGAACTTTGTTATCTCCCTTTTTTAAAAGAGCTTAACGATATTGGCGTAAATCATTTTAGAATTGAAGCTTGCCATTATGATACTTATAGTCTACGAAAAGTTTTGAGTATTTACAAAGAAGCTCTTAATGACTTAAGTAAGAGCGAGGACTTATTCCATTCACTAGATTCTAGTGAAGCTGGATTTACTCTTGGAGCTTTTCAATTTAATTAAGCAATTGAAATAAATGTCATACTGACTTGTTATTTATTTTAATTGGTCCAATGAAGGAGGTACAATAATGTCTAATTATATAGGCCCTGAAAAAATCATTCAAAAGAAAAAAGAGTTTCTTTTTCCCTGTTCTCAACATTTTTACAAGTGTCCGCCTCAAATTACAAAGGGAAATATGCAGTATTTATTAGATTCTGAAGGTAAAAAATATCTTGACTTCTTTGCAGGGGTTTCTGTCATTAATTGTGGTCATTGTAACCCTGAAATTTTAAATGCAACAATAGAGCAATTGAAAACTCTTCAACATACCAGTATTATATATTTAACTGAACCAATAGTGAATTTGGCTGAAAAGCTTTCTTATGTATTACCTGGTGATATTAAGCATTCCTTCTTCTGCTGTACAGGCTCAGAGGCTAATGAAGGTGCTCTTTTACTTGCTAGACTTTATACAGGAAGAAATGAATTTATTTCATTAAATAACAGCTTACATGGTAGAACTTATTTAACTATGAGCGCTACAGCTATACCAATGTGGAGAACAGATCCTGTGCCTGCTGAATGTATTACCTTTGTACCTAATGCATATAACAAAGATAAAACTCTTGAAGCAGCAGCTATAGAATCTTTAGAAGCTATAGAAAAGGTAATTGAAACTAGAGGAGCAGATAAAATTGCTGCTTTAATCGCAGAACCTATACAAGGTAATGGTGGTATTATATCCCCACCACTATGGTACTTCAAAAAATTAAAAACTTTACTTGAAAAGCATGGAATATTATTAATTATAGATGAAGTTCAAACAGGCTTTGCTAGAACTGGTAAGATGTTTGCCATAGAGCATTATGACACCGTTCCAGATATAATTACAGTGGCAAAAGCTCTTGGAAACGGAATTCCTATATCTGCCTTCTGTACAAATGATAAAATTGCAGCAGCATTCACTAAACCTTCCGCTTCTACCTTGGGTGGAAACCCAGTAGCTGCAAGTACTGCTATAGCAGTACTTGATTATATTGAAAAAAACAATTTATGCATAAATGCAGAAAATTTAGGAATAAGATTAAAAAATGGCCTTCTTAAACTACAAAAAAAGTATCCGATAATTCATGATGTAAGAGGTATAGGTCTTATGTTAGGGGCAGAGCTATTAAAAGAAAATGGTGAACCTGCCTGGGAAGAAACCGACATTATATTAGAACTATTAAAGGATGACGGCATCCTTTTAGGTAAAAATGGATTAGGTAGAAATGTACTTGCTTTCCAGCCACCTCTTGTTATAACAGAAAATGATGTAGACCTAGTGTTAGATAAATTAAATTCAGCCTTAAATAAGTTATAAATTCATATCGTAATATGCATAGTCCCATAAGATATAAATTTCTAGACAATTAAATAAACCTCTACAATTATGAAAGATTGTAGAGGTTTATTTGATTTATATCTTATGAATTAACAGCTTCCTTTGTATCTCTTGCTATCATTAATTCTTCATTGGTTGGTATTACAAAAACTTTTACTGTTGAATCTGATGTACTTATTTCAGCAGCTTTACCTACAACATTATTTTTTTCTTTATCTATTTTAACGCCTAAAAACTCTAATCCAGCACAGCATGCTTCTCTAGCCTTCACTGAGTTTTCACCAATACCAGCAGTAAATATGATACAATCCACACCACTTAAGGCACCAGCATAACTACAGATAAATGTTTTAATTTTATAGTGAAACACATCTAAAGCTAATTGTGCTCTTTTGTTCTGTTCAGCTGCATCCCAAATATCTCTAAAATCACTGCTTACTCCAGAAATTCCTAGTACCCCTGATTTTTTATTCATTAAATCTGTTACTTCCTCTGAAGACAAAGATAATTGTTGCATCAAGAAGGTTATAATTGCAGGGTCTATATCACCTGCTCTTGTTCCCATAGCAAGACCTGCAAGAGGTGTAAATCCCATACTTGTATCAATAGATCTACCACCTTTAATTGCAGCAATACTTGCTCCATTTCCTAAATGACAAGAAATGATTTTTAGATCTTTAATATCTTTATTCATCATCTCTGCAGCTACTTTTGAAACATATTTATGAGAAGTTCCATGAAACCCGTATTTTCTTATCTTGTGTTCTTCATATAATTCATATGGTAGAGGATAAATATATGCATGCTCTGGCATATTTTGATGGAAGGCTGTATCAAATACTGCCACCATTGGAGTGTTAGGCATAAGTGCCTTACAAGCATTTATTCCAATAATATTTGGTGGGTTATGAAGTGGTGCTAATTTTGAACACTCTTCTAGGGCTCTCATTACTTTTTCATCAATCAATACAGATTTAGAATAGTATTCTCCACCATGTACCACTCTATGTCCTACAGCTGAGATTTCATCTACACCTTTAATTACTCCATTCGTTTCATCTATAAGAGTTTCAAGAACTAGTTTAATTGCATCCTCATGATCCTGCATGTTTTGTTTTACTATGTATTTTTCTCTGCCTTCTACCTTTTGAGTTAAAACAGATCCTTCACTACCAATCCTCTCAACCAATCCTTGAGCTAAACAATTTTCATCTTCCATATTAATAAGTTGATATTTTAGAGAAGAACTACCACAGTTAATAACTAGTACTTTCATAAAAAAATTCCCCTTCCCGCATATTATTTGCTTCTTTGAGCTTGGACAATTATTATCACTAAAAAATTAATAACCTTGCAATTTCATGCTTCTTTTTACCAATTTTATCTCTTTTTGTATATCACATTTCTTATATTGTATATCTCACAATACATATATTATATAATTTACGACGCATTTGCAAGTAGTTTTTTAAATTTTTAACAGAATTCTTGCAAAAAAACTAAGTCTTATCCTTTAAGACTTAGTTTTTATATTGGTTATGTATTTGTATTAATGAAAAATAAATTATAACTATTACATATCCTTTGGTTTTATATCATTAATCATTTTTATAGTGCCTACTATGTACCATTTAGTTTCTTTTTTCTCCGCACTATATAGCTTTCCAAGTATTCCAAACTTAGACATAACCCCCGCAAGTGAACCTACAAATGAAGGTGTATTCAATTGAGTTTTTTTACTTTTTTTCGTATTATCTATGTCTTTAACAGTAGGCTCTTTAGGAAGTTTACTGTTTATTTCTTTACTAGTTTTAGCTGTATCTTTACTATTAGCCCCCAACTCTTCTAGTGTTCTGTAAATTTCTTTCATCATATTTTGTTTTTTTTCAATACTTATACTAGGACTTTCAACTTGTGCGTATTCTAATGCTTTTTTCATAATC
>JAJYBA010000174.1 GCA_021779235.1 Bacillota bacterium | reverse complement strand
CCTTAGTGTAATCGATTAAAATTCTTATCTACTTCATTATATATCATTCGACAGTAATTGCAACAATTAAACAAAAAGTAGTAATTTTCTTTATCTTTAGTATAATCAAAATATTGATTTTTATGAATTTTATTTTTTCAAAAATGCGTGTATGCAACTAACTTGATTTGGCATGTGTAGAGCGTGTACCAATTCTCATCATATGAATCTAATGTACATTTGCAGAAATTAAATTTATTCCATTCAAAACATATAGAAATTCGAAAAATATATTTTTTCCGGCAAATAACGCTAATTTTATTTTATTTTCCACATTATTAGACACTCTACCATTTGACACCAATTATGATACCTATAATTCTCATTAAAGACTTATAATTCCGTTTTAAATTATATATAAGCCTTTTTTTCACATTAGATTAATTTCGTCCTTTGATTATATTATAAAACTCAATATCTTGCTAGATATATCTTCTACTTCCCCCTGCAAAATATGACTTAACCCAACATTTATAACTATATTAGAAATCTCTATTCCTATAAAATAACCTTTAATATTCAGCTTATATATATTTACTAGGTCCATTAACCCTAAAGAGTGAATAGACCTGTTCTGAGTATTAGCCTTTTTTATATCATCCAAACTTTTGAAGGTTACTGTGCCTGGAGCATTGCCATAATAGGTTGAATCTATAATATAAAATACATCTTGTTCATTCAATTTTGAAAAACAAAAATCCACATCTGTTTCTCCTATAATAGTATCAATGCCTTTATTTTGTAAGATATTTTTAATTTTTTCTAAAATTATCACCGCTACTGCATCATCCATCATTAACCTATTGCCTATAGCAATGACTTTTTTTTCCACATTAACTCAACTCCTCCATATAAAAAAATCCTGCTATAAACTAGACTTTAAAATTTTTATTAACAGCTACTTACTTTTTTTCTTTACCTCCTGCAAAACCCATTCACTCAATTCATCAATTCCACAACTTTGGGTACATGAGGTTTGAAAAATCTTTGCTTTAGCATTTATTGTCTCAATATCCTTATAAAACTCTTCCTCCTTAAAATTCGTAAATTGCATTAAATCAATTTTATTTAAAATTATGGCTGTGCTTTTTTCAAACATCAATGGATATTTTAAAGGCTTGTCATTACCTTCTGTCACACTAAGCACGCAAAGTTTTATATCCTCACCAATTTCAAATTCTGCCGGGGACACTAAATTCCCCACATTCTCTATAATAATAAGATCTATTTCTCTTAAGTCAAAGTTTAATGATGCCTGCCTTACCATTTCTCCTTCTAAATAACAAAGCCCTCCAGTATTAATTTGTACTACTGGAACTCCCTTAGCTTCAATTCGTTCTGCATCTTTAGTTGTATATATGTCTCCTTCAATTACCGCTATATTTAAATTTTGTTTAAGCTTTGAAATTAAATTCTCAAGTATAGATGTTTTACCAGACCCCGGAGAGCTCATTAAATTTATTACAAATATCCCCGCTTCATCGAAAAGTTCTTTATTTTCTGCATGAATCTCTTCATTAGTATTTAACATATTAATACTAATCTTTATTTCACTCATTTCACTATTTCCTTTCTATTATATACAAATATAATAAGGCTCACCGTTTTCTGTAGTAACATGGGTAGCACAAGATATGCAAGGATCAAAGGAGCGTACTATACGACCTATCTCCACAGGATTCTTAAGATTTTCAATTTCGGTACCAATCAGAGCACTCTCAAGCGCTCCATGTTGTCCCGTCTCATCTAAAGGTGAAAGATTCCAAGCTGTCGGAGTAACTATATCACAATTTTTTATAACTCCTTTTTCTATAGTAGTGAAGTGGCCGAGAGCTCCCCTAACAGCGTCGCAAAGCCCTATGCCCTGCGCATTCTCTGGAATAATATATTTTTCCTGCACTGCTGGTATAGGATTTATAGTATCAAGCAATATGAGCATTTTCTCGCATAGTTTTTTTCCTTCTAAGACTCGAGCCGTTAACCTATCCATAGTGGAAATACTATTTCTATAGGACCCTGATAAAATCATACGTGCAAGAGGACCAACCTGCACAACTTTACCACTATACCTAGGAGCTTTGATAAAACTATAGGCTCCCTGCTTTTTAATATCTGTTTCAGAGGGATGATTTGACGGCACTTCACTAGACTTCGAATCACTATACCAAGAATAGGCTGAGCTCTCCGTTATTGCTTTTGTATCTAAGCTAGCTACCTTGCCATCAATATAAGTTGAAGGCTGTACATATTGTATCCTTTTGTCAGGTAAATCATGAAATAACCCATAGGTTAAAAGATTTCTTGTGCCACCACCTATTTTAAAATACTCTGGATAATAATGAGCTATAATATTTATGTCTTCAACCATGTTTCCACACGTAAACTCACTTATAGATTGTAATAAAGACTTTAGCCTTATAATTTTAGATGCGTCAAGATTTACAGTAGTTCCTCCCACAAATATACCATGATTGTGTGGTGCCTTTCCTCCTATAAGTGCCACAATCTCATGAGTTAGTCGGCTACATTCTAGCGCTTTAACATAATCTTTGTTAAGTTTGTCTGTGTATTTCTGAGGAAGTCTGAAATCATAGTCTAAACTTCCTGGGATTCCTGCTATATTTACGTAATCCGGAAATGCAAAAATACAAATCTGCCTTATAATATTTTGGAGATACTCAGCTCCATGTGCAAAATTTCTAATTTTTACACCGTTCTCATTTGGTTTTACCTTTAGTGCATCTTCTAGCGCCAGACTTGCTACTAATCCATGCGACGTAGAACATATCCCACATATTCTTTCAGTAAAATATACTGCATCTAATGGTGAACGTCCCACTAACATCTTTTCAAAACCCCTAAACTGAACTCCACTACTTTTAGCATCAACTATTTTATTCTTTTTAATTTCTACTTCTATACTTAAAGGTCCCATAATTCTAGTTATGGGATCTATGATTATTTTGGTAGTCACTACAATCACCTCACTCTAGTGTAGATATAAAGTATAATTTGTTATTTTCTTCATTATTAAGTATCCTTTAGTACTTAACAAAAGGTTCTGTACCATCTGGAAAAAATTCACTTGCGCAACCTATACATGGTGTATTAGCCTCTACTGGCCAATTGATTCTCGAATTCCATTTTCCAAGTGGACAGTAAGCTTTTGTAATAGGACCTTTACATCCGAGTTTTATCATGCACTCTTTTTCTCCAAGCTTTGTTGCATATACTTTATTATCAAAATATGAACGCCTTGGGCAATTAGTGTGGTTAGTTTCTTTAAAAAACATTATTGGACGTCCTTTTTCATCTATTTCAATCTTATTGTAAAGAATAATACTAGCTATAGTTCCCATAACCCACAGTGGGTTTGCTGGACAGCCTGGAATATTTATCACCTCACGTCCAAGGAACTCACCTAAACTTTTGCATCCTGTTGGATTAGGTCTAGCAGCGGATATTCCTCCAAAAGAAGCACAAGTTCCAATAGCTATTATTCCTTTTGCTTTCTGTGCTGCTAATTTAATAGCCTCCCCTGTAGATA
>JAJYBA010000173.1 GCA_021779235.1 Bacillota bacterium | reverse complement strand
TTACTACATTATCATTCGTAAGTTTTTTTTCATTCTCCATAAATCTTATATCCCCCTTTTTTCTAACTCAACTAAGTATATTATAAAAAATAATAGAATTCAATTAAGAATAATAGAATTCTATTACTCATTCATTAAGTTAGTACCTTATGGATATTTCTCCACTTAGAATTGCATCTTTAGATTGACTCCAAGTAGCTTCAATTAATAAATTTGCCTTAAAGCCTGTTTTGTAATTAAATGAAATCTCTTTGTCATGTACTACATGATGATTCTCATAAACTACTAAATTTCTATTGACTTTATCTCTAATTATAATTGTCCAGACACCAATTTGAGGTTGAAAAATTTTAGCTTTAATAATTAGGCTTGACCAAAAGGTGTTGCTAACCCCAGTTTCATAAAATCCTTTTCCATCATGAATATTTATATTAAAATTTTGTTGAAAACTGCCACCATTACTTGTTACAGCTTCTTCGCCGCATACTATATCATCACTTTCTACATTATTCATTAACTTTTTCATAGATTTTCTCCTTCTTTATTATTTTTATATAAAGTAAAAATCATAATTGAATATGTGAATTTTTCGAGAGAAATTCATTTTAGTTATATTATACGTAAGTATATAAAAAATGCTATTATCATAATAATGAAATTAGAAATTTAGTATTATAAATATGTTTAATTTTATTATTATATGCATAACCCCTTGGAATACCATACTTTCAGCAAGATTATAATTGAAACACAAATAAAATTAACCAATATATATCTGAAATTCAGATTTATATTGGTTAATTTTTTATTACATTTAATTAAAATTATTGGTTTTAATCGATTAAAAATTCATATGCATCTTCACCATGTAGTGCGCTATCGAGACCTTGAATTTCTTCTTCTTCGCTAACCCTTACTGGATGGAACATATCTAATACCTTTAATATACCAAAGGTAACAACAAAAGCATATACCCCAGTTAATACTACAGCAAATAATTGAATTAGGAATTGATGAGTGTCTCCAAACATTAAACCGTTTATTCCATTAACCTGAGACTCTGCAAACACACCAACTAAAATGGAACCAAGAATACCACCTACACCATGAACGCCCCAAACATCAAGAGCATCATCCCATTCCATTTTAATTCTAAGCTGTACTGATAAATAGCATACTATAGAAGCTGATACTCCTATAATAAATGCAGCCCAGGGTCTTACATAACCTGCAGCTGGAGTTATAGTAGCAAGTCCTGCAACTGCTCCAGTAAGAGCACCTACTAAAGTTGGTTTCTTTTCAAATTTCCATGATATTAGAAGCCAAGTTACCATAGCTACGGAACCAGCTATATCAGTGTTTATGAAGGCTGTAGCTGCAATACCATTTGCTGCAAGAGCACTCCCACCATTAAAGCCAAACCATCCAAACCATAGAAGGGCTGTACCTAAAGCAACAAAACCAATATTATGTGGAGCCGTATTTTCTTTAGGTAAAATCTTTCTCTTTCCTACAAAGAAAACTGAAGCTAGAGCTGCCATTCCTGCACTAACGTGAACAACAATACCACCAGCAAAGTCAACTACGCCTAGTTTTTGAAGGAAACCACCTCCCCAAATCCAATGACATAGTGGAATATATATTAATATACTCCAAAATACAAGAAATTTCAAATAACTTTTAAAGTTTATCCTATCTGCAAATGCACCTGTAATTAGAGCAGGGGTTATTATTGCAAACATCTGTTGATAAGTAAAATATGTTAAAAATGGTATAGTAGGTCCATAGGCTGGATTTGGAGTAATTCCAACACCTTGTAACCCAAAATATTTAAGAGTACCTATCATACCGTGAATATCTGGACCAAAGGCTAAACTAAACCCTCCCAAAACCCATATAGCAGTAACCACACCCATGGAAATAAAACTTTGCATCATGATTGTAAGAACGTTCTTTTTTCTTACCAATCCACCATAAAAAAATGCAAGTCCTGGTGTCATTAGACAAACAAGTGCTGCACTTATAAGGACAAAAGCCGTATCGCCTGTATTAATTTGTGACATATAAAATTCCTCCTGTCATAATAGTATTTCGTTTTTATATATAGCAAAACTCATGCCAAATTAACAGCAATACAATTTTGTTTTATCTACTGTATTACAAGAGGTTGTACGCAATCATTGCGTTAATATGATAAATTACGACAAAAAAATGAGACAATATTGCGCATGTGCGACAAGTTTGTCTCATTCTTTAATGTTAATCTTCTATAGTATATTTTATAATTTTTCTGTGAAGAGATCTGCGACTTATACCTAATAACTCTGAAGCTCTTGTTCTATTCCCATTACATTGTTTTAGTGCCTTAATTAATACTTCTTTCTCTGCATTATCAATTGCATTATCAAGTGAGTCACACTGCTTTTTAGTGGAACTAGAAGGGTTGTAATTAGTAATATATGAGGGGAGATCCTCTTCAGTTATTATTTCTTTTGAGGTTATCACAACACATCTCTCTATAATGTTTTCTAGTTCTCTTATATTCCCTGGCCAGTTATAATTAATTAGATATTTTAATGCACTTTCTGTTATCTTTTTTTTCTCTTTACCGGATATTATTGAAGCTTTGCTTAAAAAACTATTTGCAAGCATTAATATATCTTCTTTACGTTCTCTTAAAGGAGGTAGATTTATTGGAACAACATTTAATCTATAGTATAAATCTTCTCTAAAGATTTGCTTTTTTACGAGTTCTTCAAGATTTCTATTTGTGGCTGCTATAATTCTTACATCAATTTTAATACTCTTTGTGCCGCCTAAATGCTCAATTTCTCGCTCTTGAAGCACCCTAAGAAGTTTAACTTGTACATTGGGAGAAATATCTCCTATTTCATCTAGGAATATTGACCCACCATTTGCGAGTTCAAATCTTCCTGGTTTCTTAACTACTGCACCTGTAAATGCCCCTTTATCGTAGCCAAAGAGTTCACTATCTAAAAGAGAATCCGGTATAGCTGCACAGTTAACTTTAATAAAGGGTTTATCGTTTCTTGAACTGAGATAATGAAGGGAATGGGCAGCTAATTCTTTACCAGTACCAGTTTCACCATATATCATAACTGTAGATTTTGTATCTGCTACACGGCCTATCATATCAATAATTTTTCTCATAGAAGTACTGTCACTTGATAAGGAATTATTAATATTATCTACATTATTTTTTGAATGTGAATCTATAATATCCGTATTATCCATACTATGAATTAATTTTTTTACTGAGAGCAAAACCTCTTCTAGGTTAAAGGGTTTTGTAATATAATCCTTAGCACCCATTTTTAAGGCATCAATAGCAGTTTCTAAGGTTGCAAAGGCTGTAATCATAATTACTTGAATAGAAGTATCTATTTCTCTTATTTTATTAAGTAGTTCGATTCCACTAATGCCAGGCATTTTAATATCTGTAATAACCACATCAACTTGAAATGTGTCTATGATCTGTAAGGCTTCTTCCGCATTTGAAGCAAGATGAGTTATATAACTTTCTTTTAGAAAAATCTTCTGTAAAAGCTTTCTTACATTTTCTTCATCATCTACTATTAATATAGAATATTTTGTCAT
>JAJYBA010000024.1 GCA_021779235.1 Bacillota bacterium | reverse complement strand
GTGATGCAATAAGTAGAGCATCTAAAGGGGCTTCACTTATGCCAACACAGCTACTTCGGATAGCTCAAATGCTTAGGTGTGCTAGATTATTTAAGAATTATGTAGGTAATAAAGGTGATGAGGAAACTTCTAGAGTTTTAGAAGATATATGTATTGGAATCGTTCCAATAAAAAAATTAGAAGATGAAATTTTCATAGCAATAATAAGTGATGAAGAAATTTCTGATAGGGCTAGTAGCTTGCTTTTTAATTTAAGAAAATCTTTAAAAGAGAAGAATGCTTCCGTAAAAGATAAGGTAAATTCATTAGTTAGATCTAATGCAAAATATCTTCAAGAAAGTCTTTATACTATTAGGGGAGATAGATATGTAATTCCTGTTAAAGTAGAACATAAAGGCAGTGTTCCAGGCATAGTGCATGATCAGAGTTCTTCTGGCGCTACATTGTTCATTGAACCAATGAGTTTAGTGAACTTAAATAATGAAATCAAAGAAATTATGTTAAAGGAAAAGGCTGAGGTTGAAAGAATTTTAAGTGAGTTGTCCTATAAAGTATATGAAAATATAAATATTGTTCAAAACAATGCAAATATAGTATGGGAATTAGATTTTATTTTTGCCAAGGCAAGATATGCACTAGAAATTAATGCTATTATTCCGAGTGTTAATGAAGAAGGAATAATAGATATAATTGAGGCTAGACATCCTTTGATAGATCCTAAGGTAGTAGTGTCAAGTAATATCTACTTAGGAAGAGAATTTACCTCATTAATAATAACTGGACCAAATACTGGGGGTAAAACAGTAACTTTAAAAACTGTAGGGTTAATCGAATTAATGGCCATGAGTGGAATTTTAATCCCAGCTAGAGAAAATTCTATGGTAAGCTTTTTCCATGAGGTTTTCGCAGATATAGGTGACGAGCAAAGTATAGAGCAAAGCTTATCAACTTTTTCTTCTCATATGACTAATATAGTAAATATTATTGAAAAAGCAGATAAAAAATCCTTGGCGTTATTTGATGAATTAGGAGCAGGAACAGATCCTACAGAGGGAGCAGCCCTTGCGGTTTCAATCTTAGAAAATTTAAGAGCAAGAGGCACAAAGATAGTTGCAACTACACATTATAGTGAATTAAAAGGATACGCTTTAAAAACTATAGGTGTGGAAAATGCTTCTGTAGAATTTGATGTGGACACACTGAGTCCTACTTATAGACTATTAATTGGAGTGCCAGGTAAATCCAATGCTTTTGAGATTTCTAGAAGATTAGGTTTGCCTGATTACATTATTAAAAATGCTAAAGAAAACATTTCTAAAGAGACCTTAGAGTTTGAAGAATTAGTTCAAAGTTTGCAAGAAAAAAGCATGAAGGCAGAAGACGATGCTAGAATGGCAGAAGGATTGAAACGAGAAGCTAGCAAGCTTAAAGATAAATATCAGGAAAAATTATATAAACTTGAAAACATTAGAGAAAATGCAATGTATGAAGCTCAAAGAGAAGCAAAGAGACTAATAAGAGATGCTAAGGAAGAATCTGATACGATTCTTAAAAATATGAGAGAATTAGAAAAAATGGGATACTCATCTGAAGCAAGACAAAAGCTTGAAGATGAAAGAACAAAAATTAAAAATAAGCTTGAAAGCTTAGATAAGCATGTAGAAAAGAACAAAGAGGAACTAGGAGAAAAGCTAAAAACTGTAAAGGAAGGTCAAGAGGTATTTTTACCATCTCTTAACCAAAAGGTTATTATAATTTCTAAACCTGATAACAAAGGTGAAGTGCAGGTTCAAGCTGGTATTATGAAGATAAACGTTAAAGTAGATGATTTACGTGTATCTAGAGTTACTGAAGAAGATAAGAAAAGAGCAAAGATAAACAAGAGAGAGATGAAGTTGAATTTAAAAAATGTATCCACCTCAGTAGACTTAAGAGGTATGGATGCAGAGGAAGCTATATACACTGTTGATAAGTATTTAGATGAGGCTTATTTAGGAGGTCTTAAAGAAGTTTCAATTATTCATGGTAAAGGTACAGGGGTTCTGAGAAATACTATCACAGATATGCTAAAGAGACATAGTCATGTTAAAACTTATAGGTTAGGGAACTATGGTGAAGGTGGTAGTGGAGTTACTGTGGCAGAACTTAAGTAACTTTAAGTTAATTCATAGTTAAGGTATATTCAAATAAGGGAAGGTGACAGTATGATTATTGTAAGCGCTTGTTTATGTGGCATTAATTGTAAGTATGATGGTGGCAATAATTTAGATGAAAGGGTGCTTAAACTCTTAAAAGAAGGAAAAGCAATACCTGTCTGTCCAGAACAGTTAGGAGGACAAGAAACTCCAAGGGCTCCACATGAAATTGTAAATGGGAACGGCCGAGATGTGTTAGCGGGCAAAGCTAGAATTCTTGGACCAGAAGAGGATGATGTAACTCCAGAGTTTTTAAAAGGTGCTTATGAAAGTTTAAAAATTGCAGAAGCAGTTGGAGCCAATATCGCTATTTTAAAGGCACGAAGTCCTTCTTGTGGAACTTCAGAAATATACGATGGAACTTTTACTGGAGCTAAGAGACTTGGAAATGGAGTTACTGCTGAATTACTGTTATCTAGAGGCATAAAAGTTTTTACAGAAGAAAATTTAGGTGAAGTAGATTTATAACTAAGGGGGAAATAAGGTGAATTATAAAGAAGTTTTAAAGGAAGCTAGAGGAAATTTAAACAAAAGTTGTAGGGTTTGCCCTATATGTAATGGAGTTGCTTGCGCTGGTGAGGTGCCTGGAATGGGTGGAAAAGGAACTGGAGATGCTTTTAAAGTTAATATAGAGGCATTGGCAAATTATAAACTAAATATGAGAACTATCCATGATGCAAAAGATCCTGATACTTCTATAGAACTATTTGGTCGAAAAATGGATATGCCTGTGTTTGCTGCTCCAGTATCCGGAACTACCTTAAATATGGGTGGTAAATTTAGTGAAGAAGAGTATATATCTTGGGTTATTGGTGGATGCTTAGATGGTGGGATTTTTCCTATGGTAGGAGATACTGCTGTAGATTCTTTTCTAACAACTAATCTTGCAGAATTAGAAAAACAAGGTGGAAATGGTATTGCAATAATAAAACCTTGGGAAAATGCAAATGTTATAGAAAAAATTAAATTAGCAGAAAAAGCAGGTGCATTTGCAATCGGTATGGACATAGATGCATGTGGACTTATTACTTTAGCACTTCATGGTAAACCAGTTATGCCTAAAACCGTAGAAGAGATTAAAGAAATCGTTGAATCAACGACGCTTCCATTTATTCTAAAAGGAATAATGACAGTGGATGAAGCAAAACTTGCAGTAGAAGCAGGGGTAGCTGCAATTGTAGTGTCAAATCATGGAGGACGAGTATTAGACCAAACTCCAGGAGTAGCAGATGTTCTCCATGAAATTGCTGAAGAGGTTAAGGGAAGAGTAATTATTTTAGCTGATGGTGGAATTCGAAGTGGAGCAGATATACTTAAAATGCTAGCACTAGGTGCAGATGCTGTACTTATTGGTAGACCATTTGTAAGCGCATCCTTTGGAGGTAAGGCGGAAGGTGTGAAATCTTACATTGATTTCTTAAAAGGTGAATTAAAATCAGCTATGGTGCTTACAGGGTGTAAATCTATCAAAAATGTTAATAATAGAATTTTATATTAAATTTATCCAAAAAGTCACAGAAATATTGTGGCTTTTTTTGAATTATTTTAATTCCTTTAGCAAATTGAATTGACAAAAAAAAATCATGCTTTATACTAAAATTATGAATATTTAAAAATTTTCTATAAAGATGCGGAGGTTCTTACAAATGTTTAAAAATATTAATGAAGTACAAGAATTTATAAAAGAAAATAATATTAAATTCGTAGATTTTAAAGTAGTAACTTTACCAGGAAGATGGAACCATTTAACTATACCAGCTGAAAGACTATCAGAAAAGACTTTTTCTGAAGGAATAGGCTTTGACGGATCAAGCTATGGATATTCAACTATAGAGGATTCAGACATGAGATTCCTTCCTGATATGACTACAGCGTTTGTTGACCCATATTGCAAGATACCAACTTTAAGTATGATTGCAAATATGTACACCCTTGGCAAAAATGAAGGAAGATTTTCTGGAGATCCAAGATTTATAGCTGAAAAAGCAGAAAAATACATGAGAGAACTGGGAATTGCTGATGAATATGTAATTGGACCTGAATTTGAGTTTTATATATTTGACCATATAAATTATGAAGTTACGAACCATCATCAAGAGGTTTTCATAGATTCTAAGCAAGCACCATGGAACACAAATAACAAAGAGGAGAATTTTGGATATAAAGCACCTTTCCAAAAGAGTTACCATTTAGGCTTACCTTATGATCTTAACAATGATCTAAGAAGTGAAATGTGTTTAAAATTAGAAGAGATGGGTATACCTGTGAAATATCATCATCATGAAGTAGGATCTGCTGGTCAACTTGAAATAGAGGTTGAATTAGGAGAAATGACTAAAATGGCTGATGCTACAATGATGGCAAAATACTTAATTAAAAACGAAGCAGTAGCTCACGGAAAAACTGCAACTTTCATGCCTAAACCGTTATTTGGAGAAGCGGGAAGTGGAATGCATGTTCATATGCTTTTAAGAAAAGATGGGAAAAACCTTTTCTTTGATGAAAATGGATACTCTCAAATGAGCGAAACTGCACTATATTTCATCGGTGGAATATTAAAGCACTCTAAAGCATTACTTGCATTTACAAACCCATCAACTAATTCTTATAAGAGGTTAGTGCCAGGTTTTGAAGCACCAGTATCAATTTGCTTTGCTACAGGAAATAGGACTGCAGTAATAAGAATTCCAGGATATATTAAAAATCCAGAAACTAGAAGATTTGAATTTAGACCATCAGATGCTACAGCAAATCCATATTTAGCATATTCCGCACTATTGATGGCCGGTATTGACGGTATAGAAAATAAAATTAATCCTACTGTGGAAGGTTTTGGGCCATACGATGTAAACGTTTTTGATTTACCAAAGGAAGAACAAGATAAAATTGAAGCATTACCAAAATCTTTAGATGAAGCACTTGAAGAACTAAAAAAAGATAGTGATTTCTTATTAAAGGGTGGGGTATTTGATGAACATTTTATTAATACTTGGATTAAATTCAAAAATGAAAAGGAAATCAAAAAAGTAATTCCAGTTCCATCACCTATAGAATTTCAATTATACTATGACTTATAATTTTTGCTAATGGACAGATGACAATTCACAATACGTGAATTGTCATCTGTTTATAAATAAATTGGAATAATTAACCAATGTTACAGAGGTTAAGTGAAGGGGGTTAAATCATGGTTAAAAGACTTGATGAGTTAATAGAGCTTGCTAAGGGGAAAGATAAAAAAATATTATCGGTAGCAGTGGCACAAGATAATGTAGTTTTAAAGGCTGTTGTAGAAGCAGTTAAACTACAAATTGTTGATGCAATATTAGTTGGTGATGAGGAAAAAATAAGGGAAATTGCAGTTAAAGAAAATTTATGTCTAGAATATCTTAAAATCGTAAATGAGAAGAATGTCATAAAAGCTGCAGCTAAAGCTGTAGAACTTGTATCAAATGGAGAAGCTCATTTTATTATGAAAGGTATGCTTGGTACTTCTGACTTATTAAAGGCAGTACTGAACAAAGAGGCAGGACTCAGAGGTAAGGGACTTTTATCACACGTTATGGCTTATGATATACCTACTTACCACAAATTATTGTTTTTAACTGATGGGGGAATGGTTACTTATCCAGAGCTTAAAGAAAAAATAGAGATAATTAATAATGCAGTGGAAGTTGCACATGCCTTACAAATAGATATTCCTAAAATAGCTCCTATTTGTGCAGTTGAAGTTGTTAATCCTTCAATGCAGGCAACATTAGATGCCGCGGCACTGTCGCAAATGAATAAAAGGGGACAAATAAAGGGATGTTTAATTGATGGTCCTTTGGGTCTAGATAATGCAATATCAAAGGAGGCTGCAGAACATAAAGGTATTATTAGTGATGTAGCTGGTGATAGTGACATATTACTTGTACCAAGTATAGAAGCTGGTAACTTTTTAGGTAAATCTCTTACGTACTTTGCTAAAGCTGAAAGTGCAGGAATTATAGTAGGAGCAAAATGTCCAGTAGTATTAGTTTCAAGGGCTGATAGTGCAAAATCAAAATTATACTCTATAGCCCTTGGAGCGGTAGTAGTGTAAAATTGTTTCGTATTTATGGGGATATGAGGACTGAACAATTGAGAATTGTTTAGTGCATATAAGGAATATAAGGGGCTAAACAATTGAGAGTTGTTTAGTGCTTATAAGGAATACAAGCGGCTAAACAATTGAGAATTGTTTAGTGCTTATAAGGAGTACAAGGGGGAATATTTATATGAAAAAAGTAATCATGTCAGGAAATGAGGCTATTGCAAGAGGTGCTTATGAGGCTGGTTGTCATATAGCATCAGCTTATGCGGGAACGCCTAGTACAGAAATACTTGAAAATTTCGCGCAATATGAAGGTGTTTATGCAGAATGGGCGCCTAATGAAAAAGTAGGATTTGAAGTTGCGTCTGGTGCATCTATTGGTGGAGCTAGAACACTCACCACTATGAAGCATGTAGGATTAAACGTAGCTGCTGATCCATTATTTACAATGGCTTATGAAGGTGTGAATGGAGGATTTGTTGTGGTAACAGCAGATGACCCTGGAATGCATTCATCTCAGAACGAGCAAGATAATAGATATTATGCGCCACATGCTAAAGTAGCAATGATAGAACCATCTGATTCACAAGAATGTCTAGACTATGTGAAAGCAGCTTATGAAATTAGTGAAAAATTTGATACAGTTGTTTTATTTAGAGTTACTACAAGAGTATGTCACTCTAAATCTGTAATAGAGCTTGGCGAAAAAGGTTTAGTAGGTGTAAGACCATACGAAAAGAATATTAAGAAATATATCATGACACCAGCACATTCAAAAGCTAAACATTATGAAGTAGAAGAAAGATTAGAAGCTTTAAGACAATTTTCTAATACTACTCCTTTAAATAGAATAGAAATGGGTAATAATGACATAGGAATAATTACAAGTGGTATTTCTTATCAATATGCTAAAGAAGTTTTAGGTGATAATGCTTCTTATCTAAAAATAGGGATGAGCTATCCTCTTCCAGATGAAATGATTAAAGAATTTGCAGCTAAAGTTGAAAAGCTTTATATAATAGAAGAAAATGATCCTTATTTAGAAACAGCAATTAAAGCAATGGGAATTCAATGCATAGGAAAAGAAATAATTCCTATTTGTGAAGAGCTAAATCCTGACATAATAAGAAAAGCTATATTAGGCGAAGTTAATAATCTTACTTATGCAACGGATGTACAAGCACCTTCAAGACCACCAGTATTATGCCCAGGGTGCCCTCATAGAGGGATTTTTTATCAAGTATCAAAATATAAAGATGTAATAGCATCGGGTGATATAGGCTGTTATACATTAGGGATGGTAGATCCTCTTAATGTAACAGATACAGTTATATGTATGGGAGCTTCAATTTCTGCAGGTTCAGGTATTGAAAGAGCTAATATGGTTGCAAATAGAGATGATAAAAAAGTCTTTGCTTTCATTGGAGACTCAACTTTCTTCCATTCTGGAGTAACAGGGCTTATAAATACAGTTTATAATAATACCCCTATAGTTACTTGTATTTTAGATAATAGAATTACAGGAATGACAGGACATCAAGAAAATCCTGGTACGGGAAAAACTCTTCAAGGAACTCCTGCACCTATGATTGATATAGAGCAATTAGTTCTTGCTTGTGGTATTAAACCAGAAAATATAAGAGTAGTAGATCCATATAAATTAGAAGAGACTAAACAAGCAGTGAAAGAAGCACATGATAGTACCGAGCCTTTTGTGATCATTACAAAACAACCTTGTGCATTAATTAAGGATGTACTTAAAGCTAGGGCAGGAATCAAATGTGTTATTGACCAAGAAAAATGTAAAAAATGCAAAGCTTGTTTAAAAACAGGCTGTCCAGCACTAAGATTCAGAGATGGAGCTGTAAGCATAGATAGTTCAATGTGTAATGGATGCGGGTTATGCAAGCAAGTTTGTTCATTTAAAGCAATAGAAAAGGTTGGTGAATAACATGAGAGAGAATAAAAGTGTATTATTTGTTGGTGTAGGTGGACAAGGTACTATTCTAGCCTCTAAAATATTAACTGAAGGACTTTTAAAAAGTGGATATGATGTAAAAATGTCAGAAGTCCATGGAATGGCTCAAAGAGGTGGAAGCGTTACAACTCAAGTAAGATTTGGAGAAAAGGTTTATTCTCCACTAATAGAAAAAGGTAAAGTAGACGTAATAGTATCATTTGAAAAAGGTGAAGCAGCTAGATACTTACCCTATTTAAAGAAAGACGGTCATATAGTGGTTAATGACTATGAAATACATCCAGTACCAGTTTTAATAGGTAAAGAAAAATATCCTGAGAATGTTAATGAAAGATTAACAGAGGCAGTTGATAACATAGTAATTATTAATGCAGCTGAAATTGCTCATAATCTTGGCAATATTAAAGCCCAAAATGTTGTTTTACTGGGAGCGTTGATCAAAGTGCTTAAGCTAGAAGATATAAACTGGGATGAAGTTATTAGTGATATAGTACCTTCTAAAGCTATAGACTTAAATAAAAAGGCATTTAAAGCTGGTATGGATGTTTAGTATTAAGTAAAAAATAGGGGCTTTGAGTTAAAGCTCCTATTTTTATTTTTCTATAGGAGTTAGAGCTAAGTTGAGTTGAATGTGCAAAATATATATTATAGATAGCCTACAAAGTATAAGAAAATATATTTTTGTAGGAAATTTCTAAAAATTTGTTATAATATAAATAAAGACTGTAGAGAAAATACGAAGAGTAGGACAATTAATAGTTGTTTAGTGCTCCAGAGAACTACAAGGGGCTAAACAATTGATAATTGTTTAGTACTCCAGAGAACTACAAGGGGGAATTGAAATGTCAATATATTCACTAGCACCTAAAGAAATATTAGAGCATATAAAGCAATATATAAAGAGGGGCGAAGTAGCTAATATATCTGATGCTTTGGAATATAATAATATATTATATAGAGAAATTACATTTTCTAAAAAATTGTTTAATAATTTTCGTAAAGAACATTTGGGATACATTTATATTAATGAAAAAAACGAAATTGTTACTGAAAAATCTTTACAAGAAAGATTAGCAAAATTAGCTTATTTTTCAGAATTATTTTATAATACAAAAAACACAACCTGCATAGTGAATGCACTTCAAGATGAAGGTGTAATTGAAAAGGATAGAAGGGATTATAAATTAGTGGCTGAGGGTTTGGATTTCTTAACTAAAGAAGGAATTGTGGACTCGGAACAGGTAAAACAAATTGTTATTAAGCTTCCGGAAATTAGAAAAAATAACAACGAAGCTTTAAAGCAACTTGTGGCTAAATCCCAAGAATATAAAGAAGAAAAAAAATATTTTAATGCGTATATGTTAGAAGAACTAATGCCAACATATAGAGAGGCCTTGAGAATAAATCTACATAAAATAAAATTGATAGACTCCGGAAGAGAATGTTATGCAAATATTAAAAAAACTTCCGAAAAAAAGAGAAAACAAATGTCCATTAGATTTAATCACAAACTAACTGAACCTTTAATGAAGATAAGCTATATGATGGGGTACTTTATTAAATTGGTTAACACTTGTGAAGCTATAAGCAAAATGTCAGACGCTCAATATTTTAAGTACTTAGGCACTATTGAAAAAGAAAATATTGATTATAGAGTAAAATTGAATAGAAGTAAAAAGAACTCCTAATTTGGAGTTCTTTTTACTTCTATTCAACAGTTATATAGACTGCATCTTCTTCTCTTACAACTTTTATATATTCAACTTCTGGATCTTCAGTTCCTTGGACATACAATCCAGTATTTTTCAACTTTTCAACATAATCTATAATTTCTTGAGTTATTCTCTCACCAGGACAAAGTATTGGAATACCAGGTGGATAAGCCATTAAGAATTCTCCACTAATCATACCAACGCTTTTTTTAATTTCAATGGCAGTATTTACACTGTTGAAAGCTTCACGAGGTATTTGAGCTTGCTCTGGAATATCAGGGATATCAATAAAGTCAGATTTTTTAGTGCCTTTACCATAATATTCATTGCTTATTTCTCTTAGGGCTGAAAGCAATTGCTCCATTCCTGCTTCTGTATCTCCAAAAGAACCAACTGCTAAGATATTATATAGATCAGATAATTCCATTTGTATATGATATTTGTTAGCAAGGATCATATCTAAATCATAACCTGTTATACCTAAATCCCTACAAGTTATTGTAATTTTAGTAGGGTCAAAAGCATAAGCGCCAAAACCATCTAAAACCTCCTCTCCGAAACAATAAAACCCTGGGATTTTATTTACTTCATTTCTCACATAATCACATAAATCAATAGTTTTTTCTAAAAGCTGCGTGCCTTCCAATGCAATTTGGCGTCGTGCACAATCTAAGGAAGCCATTAGAATATATGAAGGTGATGTTGTGTGCATTAAATTTATTAACTGCTTAACTCTAGCAGGGTTAACAAGTTTTGAATTAACATGTAGAAGAGAACTTTGAGTTAATGAACCTATAATTTTATGTGTACTTTGACAACAGATATCTGCACCAGCTTCCATGGCTGACATTGGCAATCTATCATTAAAATTAAGATGAGGGCCATGTGCCTCATCAACTATAAGAGGCATGTCGTATTCATGAACCATATCAGCAATTCTTTTAATATCAGTAGAAACTCCATAATATGTTGGATTAATTATAAGTACTGCCTTTGCATCTGGGTTGTCCTTTAAGGTTGCTTCTACTGTTTCAGGAGAAACTCCATGTGCAACACCGATTTTTTTATCAAGTTCTGGTTGCATATAAACAGGCACAGCACCGGATAATATAATACCACCAGTTATTGATTTATGTACATTTCTAGGCACAATTATTTTGTCACCAGACCCAACTACAGACATAATCATAGCTTGAATAGCACCAGAAGTTCCATGAACTGAGAAAAAAGATGCATCAGCTCCGTAAGCATCAGCTGCTAATTCTTGCGCCTTTTTAATAGGTCCAGTTGAGTGGTGAAAACTATCAACAAGTTTAAAAACTGTAACGTCAATTTTAAAAGGGTTTTCCCCCATAAAACTTCTAAATTGTTCATCCACACCTAAACCTTTTTTATGGCCAGGTACGTGAAAAGGTAATGTTTCTCTGTCTACATATTCCATTAGAGCATCAAACAATGGAGTTTCATTTTGATTTAATCTATACAATTTATACACCCCTTTCAAAAGCATTTATATTAATCTTTAAAATCGTTATTTATAGTATATTCATTCAACCAATTTATAATTATAAAGGAAAAGATATGCAAATGCAATAATAATTTGAAATTTTCAGACTAAATATAATAGCCTATTAATCTCTAGACAATTAAATATATTATGCTTTTAAAAAGGTATATTATTCTTTTTCTTAGTTAATAATACAGAAAGTAGTGAGGATAACAATTAATAATTGTTATCTGCTCCAGAGAAACGTAAGGAGGGATAATAGTGGAAAAATTAGTAGTAAAAGAAAGAGAAAAGAATGCTCGGCATTCTGCAAGAAAAAATAGAAGAGACGGCAAAGTACCTGGGATTCTATATGGAAAAAATCTTAAAAATTTTATGTTTGAAGTTGGGGAATTAGAATTGAACAGTGAAATTAGTAGAATAGGAGAGCATGGTGTCCTAGATATAAGCATTAATGGTGATAACCACAATGTTCTTATAAAAGAAATTCAAAGAGAACCTGTTAATCAAAAAATTATACATATTGATTTTGAAGAGTTATATGAAAATAGCCGTGTAATAACAGAAGTGCCAATTAAGTTTTTAGGAGAAAATACAATAAATAAAAATGGTGGCATTCTACAAAAGGAAAGAAGTAGTGTAAAGCTTCAATGTAAAGCAGCAAAGATTCCTAAAGTAATTCAAGTGGATGTATCAAATTTATCTGTGGGTGATGCCTATAGAGTTGCAGATATTGAGTTTGGAGAAGAAATATCAATTATAGATGCATTGAACTTAGTCATAGCAACAGTAGCTACAGTTAATAAATATAATGAGAATACTGACGAACTTGGGGAAGAGAATAATTTATAATAAATATACTAAAAATACCCTTATGTGAAAATCATAAGGGTATTTTTAGTGTATAGTTTTATGTGGAAATAGTACTCTACCATTTGAAAACTTGTAAAAAATAGGTTATTAGTAAAAAATGCCTTTTATTTGTAATGGTTTGATAGTATAATATGAGTGACTAAAGATAGATTAGAGTAATGACATGGAGGATAACAATTGTTATCTGCCTCAGAGGAATACAAGGAGGGTCATATATGACGTACAAAGAAAAGTATAAAAGTTGGGTTAATTCTAATTTAATAGATTCTGAATTAAAGAAAGAGTTAGAGCAGTTAGCTGATGAAAAAGAAATTGAAGATAGATTTTATAAAGATTTAGAGTTTGGTACAGGGGGCCTAAGAGGTATAATTGGTGCAGGTACAAACCGGATGAATATACATACAATAGGTAAAGCTACTCAAGGTTTAGCAGATTATTTAAACTCAAAATATAAGGAAGATATATCAGTTAGCATAGCATATGATTCAAGGAATATGTCCAAGGAATTTGCAGAAGCTGCTGCAGAAACTCTTTGTGGTAACGGTATATTTGTTAATTTATTTGAAGAATTAACACCGACACCAATTTTATCTTACGCTGTTCGTGAATTAAATAGTAAAGCGGGCATTGTTATTACTGCATCACATAATCCTAAGCAATACAATGGATATAAGGTTTATGGTGATGATGGTGGGCAAGTTACTGATGAAGCTGCCAAAGAAATTATAACCTGCGCAGAGTGCATAAAAGATTTTTCTGAAGTGAAAACTATGGAGCTTAATAAAGCAAAAGCAAATGGAATGCTAAAAATCATTGGAGAGAATCTTTATTTATCATACATTGAAAAAGTTAAAAACTTAACATTGAGAAAAGACTTAGTTAAGGAGTATGCCAATGATTTAAAAATAATTTATACGCCTATTCATGGTTCTGGAAACATACCTGTGAGAAGAGTTTTAAAAGAATTAGGTTATGGTAGTGTATTTGTTGTAAAAGAGCAGGAAATGCCAAATGGAAATTTCCCTACAGCTCCATATCCTAATCCAGAAGAGCCAAAGGTTTTTGAATTAGCCCTTAAGATGGCCAAAGACATTAATCCGGACATTATTTTTGGAACAGACCCTGATTGTGATCGAATTGGGGTAGTAGTTAAAGATAAGAAAGGTGAGTATAAGGTTCTTACAGGAAATCAGACCGGTGTACTATTAAGTAATTATATTTTAAAGTCATTAAGTGAAACTAACCAATTGCCCCAAAATAGTGTAATAATAAAAACTATTGTTACTACGGATATGGTAGAGAGTATTGGGAAAAAATATAATGTTGAAGTGTTAGATGTGCTAACAGGATTTAAGTATATAGGAGAAAAAATTAGAGAGTTTGAAAAGGTGGGCGAAAACAACTTTATATTTGGTTTTGAAGAAAGTTTTGGTTACTTAGCAGGCAACTTTGTAAGAGATAAAGATGCAGTTATAGCAGCAATGTTAATTTGTGAGATGACACTTTACTATAAAAATAAGGGCATGAGTTTATATGATGCTTTGATGGATATATATATAGAACATGGGTACTATGAGGAAGGGTTAGTTTCAATAGAACTGAAAGGAAAAGATGGCGCAGAAAAAATAGGTAATATACTAGAACATCTTAGGCATTCAATGAACTGTTCAATAGGTAATAATAAAATTGTAAAAAAAATAGATTATAGAGCAGGACTCGAAAAGGACTTAATCAAAATTAGCGAAAAAATAATTAAATTGCCAAAATCAAATGTTTTAAAATTTGTCTTGGAAGATGGTTCATGGTTTGTAGTTAGGCCTTCTGGTACTGAGCCAAAAATGAAAATTTATTTATCTGTCAAGGGAAATTCTTTAGAAGATACATCTGGAAAAATAATTAAACTAAAAGAAAATGTTATGTCAATAGTTGATGAAGCATGCATAAATTAAAAAAATTAACTACACAACAGAAGTAAAGGTTTCACTACTTTGATTTTATATGGTTTACAAATCATTCGCAGTATTTTATTATTAGTAGTACTTGTAGCATAAATATTAAAGATTAGTAGGAAGGTGTAAACATGGATATTAAAACATATTTTTCAGAAAAATTATCAGCACTTCTTTTTTTAGAAATAAAAAAGAACAGCAAAATTAATGAATTCGTTATTTCAAATGATATATATTTCCCAGTAAGAACTAACGAGATAATCCAAAAGGTAAAGAAAAAAGAGGATTTTGATAATATACCAGTTAATCTATTTATAGAAGGAATGTTCTATGTTTTAGGGGCAGATGAACTTTTTAAATATAATAAAGAGTATAAAGAAATTATAAATACTATTCCAAATTCAATAGGATTTATTAAGGGTGTGATATTTAAGGAAATTGAAAATGAAAATTATGAAGAAGCATATATTATATTAAAAGGATTATTAACGTTAGAAGAAAATAAAGAAAATTACAATAAAATTTTTCTGTTAGTGGATAAATTAAGATTAACTAATATTATGTTCAAGGATGAAGAATTAAAACTTGTAGAAAGGGCTAAAAAAATTCCTCATTATAGTAATCCATATCTATATGAGGCATTAGTTTTTAATAGTGAAAACAAGCATGATTTGGCCTTTATAGCTTTAAGTAATTATTCTGTAAATGGTGGAGAACAAACAACAGAGGTTATTGAACTTAAAAACTCTTTGGAAACCATAACAAGTTTTCAAAAAGCAAAAGAACTTGTACCTAAAAATC
>JAJYBA010000172.1 GCA_021779235.1 Bacillota bacterium | reverse complement strand
GGCTGTTTCAGAAACAATAAAAAATTCGGAATTTGATTTAAGGGAATGGTAGTTACAGGATACAATAAGTTGTTTTGGCAGGAGAAGCTTTCCAGCACACTCGTCAGCTTCTAATTCCTCTAAGGCTTTTTCTTCCTTTGTTTTTGCTTCACGAGGAATAAGAAGATGATCTAAAAGGATATGAGCTATTTCATGAGCAAGGGTAAAATTCAATCTTCTATCACGTGAATGTTCATAAGGGTATTTAGCTTTATTTTTATTTATCTGCATTAGATACACATTATGTTTAGAAATATATTCTGTTAATGCGTCATATATAATAGGCAACTCAAAAAAGCCATACTCAAATGGTATGAGTTGTAATTCTTTCATTTTTTTTATGAGCACAGTGCAATCCAAGGGCCAATCAGTGCTTTTTAAGTCAAAAAGGTTAATAAACCATTGTAATCTGAGGTTAATATATTCATGTCTGTGCTGTGGTATAAGATCTACAGTATAATATTTTTCATTATAAGCAGTTATCATG
The DNA here is from genome assembly GCA_021779235.1 of Bacillota bacterium. Taxonomy (GTDB): domain Bacteria; phylum Bacillota; class Clostridia; order Clostridiales; family Clostridiaceae; genus Clostridium_AD. The sequence continues at coordinate 3,096 of JAJYBA010000172.1, read as the reverse complement.
TACAACCTTCCTTCCAAACATATGTTCGCTATATTGGATAAGTAAAATTATACAATTATTGTAATAATAAAGCAAGTGTTGATTTATTATTTTTTCTTATTTTTCAAAAACTGCTCAAGTAAAACTTCAGTTTGAACTTTTATGATATCTCTTTCTGAATCTGAAAGATTTGCAGCAGTGACTCTGTAAGCAAGGTTAGCCCAATTACTATCTTTTTCATACATATCTTTAGCACGGCGTGCTGTGTCTACAAGGTGTCCTTTTTCATCTCTATAAATATTTTCTAAGTAGCCTTCATGATCTACAACCTCTTCGATATACCCAGCTTTTTGCATTAATTCCTCATAAGGTTTACCTAAGTGGGGAGCAAAAGCCTTAAGAGCCATTGGCGATGGTTTCTGTCTTTCACCAGTTTCAATTCTTGAGATTTCAGCATTGCTAACTCCTGATTTTAGAGATAAATCACGCTGAGATAAATTATTTTCATTTCTTAAATTTTTTATATATTCACCAAAATTCATGATAACACAACCCTTCACCATCATTATATATAAAGTGATACCACATGGCAATAGAAAATCTAAAAAAATAATTGACAAACAGTATCTCCAAATGTTACCATAAGAACAGTTACCGAACAGTATCTAATAAGGAGGAGAGCTATGTTTTTAAATTTAGAGTTTCTTAAAGAACTTATTGAGAAAAAGGGCTGGTCAAAACGCCAACTTGCAAGGGAATCAGGACTGTCATCCGCTACAATTTCACGGATTATTAATGGTAAGAGGGGAGCAGGGACCCATGCTTTAGCGGGAATACGTAAAGCATTTCCAGAGGAACCTTTGGACAAACTATTTTTTTTGTCGAAATAGCTACCAAAAGGGAATAGAATATAGTAACTAAAAACTAAGTATAAATCCAATAAAGAATAAGGGGGTAAAAAGCATGAACATTAGTATTGATATTAATATAAGAGCTTCAGAGGATATAACAAATTCTCTTTTAACTCTTGCAGCAGTTCTTCATAATGCAGTTCCAATTTTTAATGAAAGTCCAAAAGCAATAATGCCAAAAGAGGAACTTAATATAAAAAATAATGAAGCAGAGGCACTTAAAGAAGTGGGAGCACCTAAAGAAAAGCTAGAACCATCAAAACAAGAAGTTAAAGAAATTACCCTACAAGAAGTACAGGGCATTCTAAAAAGGCTTTCAGATAATGGTAAGGGTAAAGAAGTGAAAACTCTTATAAAAAAATTTGGTGTTGCAAGGATATCAGAGATTCAAAAAGAGAAATATGGTGAGCTTTTGAACGAAGCAAATTTTATTAATTAAAGGGGGGTACTCATGAAAATAATTACTGGAAAAGTGAGATTTAGTTATGCAAATGTGTGGGAGCCAAAGAGTATTAATGGAAGTGAGCCTAAGTATTCTGTATGTATTATAATCCCCAAAACAGATATAGAAAACCTTAAGAAAATAAATTCTGCTATAGAAGATGCAAAGAAGGAGGGAGTATCAAAGCTCGGGGATGAAATAGAGGATAATTTTAAAACACCTCTTCATGATGGAGATGCTGACAGACCAGAGGATGAAGCCTATGCAGGTAGCTATTTTATTAACGCAAATAGCAATACAAAGCCTGGAATAGTTAATAGAAGTGTACAAGCTATAACAGACCAAGCTGAGTTCTACAGTGGATGCTATGGAAGGGCTAGCCTTGTATTTTATGCTTACAATACAGAGGGCAATAAAGGCATTGCTTGTGGGCTGCAAAACCTTCAAAAACTAGAAGATGGAGAAATGCTCAGTGGACATAGTAGTCCAGAAGAGGATTTTGATGACATGGAAGACTATTTAAGTTAATTTAAAGAGAGAAAAATTTCCTGTTATATAAGGGGATTTTTCTCTTAACTTATAGGAGATGATTAAATGCTTGCTATTGATATAGAAACTTATTCCAGTGTGGATATTACAAAATGCGGAGTTTATGCATATACAGAGGCAGAGGATTTTGAAATCTTATTATTTGCCTATGCTTATGATGAAGAGGAAGTAAAGCTTATAGATTTAGCTTCTGGAGAAAAGCTACCACAAAGTATAATTGAGGATTTAAGCAGTCTAGAGGTTATAAAAACAGCTTTTAATGCTTCCTTTGAAAGAACTTGTCTTGCTAAATATTTAAATAAACCAATGCCACCAGAGCAGTGGAGGTGCAGCGCAGTAAAGGCTTTAGAGCTAGGACTTCCTACAAGTTTAGAAGGGGTGGCTAAGTGTTTAAAGCTTTCAGAGCAAAAGATGGTAGAGGGAAAAGCCCTTATAAGGTATTTTTCCATTCCGTGTAATGCTACAAAGGGAAGTAGCTTTAGAAATAGAAACTTACCACAGCAGGATAGTGATAAATGGGAGCTTTTTAAAAGCTATTGCAAACAAGATGTTGAGGTAGAGCGGAATATAAGAAAACTCCTTAGAGTGTACGAAATCACGGAAAGTGAGCAGAAGCTCTGGTGCTTAGATCAAAGAATTAATGATATGGGAGTCAAAGTTGATGTGGAACTTATAAACCATGCCTTAGCTTGTGACTTTAAATACCAAGAAGAATTAAAAAATGAAGCGATTACTCTGACAGGGGTTAAAAATCCTAAAAGCACTGCGCAAATGAAGAAATGGTTACTTGAAACAGAGGGCGTGGAAATAGAAACATTATCTAAAGAAAGCGTAGAAAATCTATTAAAGGTGGTAAGTAATGAAAAGGTAAAGAGAGTTTTGCAGCTAAGAGTGGAGCTTTCAAAAACTTCAATTAAAAAATATGAGGCAATGAATAGAGCCTTATGCAAGGATAATCGCATAAGAGGACTTCTTAAATTTTATGGTGCAAATAGAACAGGAAGATGGGCAGGAAGGTTAGTGCAGGTACAAAATCTTCCACAAAATAAACTAGAATATTTAGACCTTGCAAGAAATTTATTAAGAGAAGGAGACTATGAACTTTTAGAAATGCTCTTTACTAGTGTTTCAGAGGTTTTATCACAGCTTATAAGAACTGCTTTTATTCCCTCAGAGAATAGCCGATTTATAGTAGCAGATTTTAGTGCCATTGAA
>JAJYBA010000171.1 GCA_021779235.1 Bacillota bacterium | reverse complement strand
CTTACTTTTAAAGCAGATGCATCTGTTATAACAAATTCTCTACCATCACCTTCAATATGATTATAAACTCCAAGTTCTAAGGCTTTTAATAAGGTAGATTTACCATGATATCCTCCACCTACTATAAGCGTTATTCCCTTTTTAATGCCCATGCCGCAAATTTTGCCTTTACTCTGAGTATCAAACTCTACTTCTAATTCCTTTGGTGAAACAAAGGCTTTACCACCTTTAAATGCTTTTGTAGATATGCCATTTTCTCTAGGTAACATTGATCCATTAGCTACAAATCCAACTAGTCCTCTATCACATAAAGACCTTCTTATATGTTCTTGATCTTCTACTAGCTTTACTCTGCTTATCAATTTTTCACTATTAATATTTTTATATATTAAACTTTTCTCTACTATGTTTGGTATAACCTTATATAATATTTTCTCAAGCTCTCTTGATAAAACACTTCTCCCGTTTGCTGGAAATCCAACATAAAATCTCGCTTCTATTTTATTCTCATCTATAATTATTGAAGTTCTATTTAAAATTTCCTGTGGGCATCTACTTATAGCTATTAATCCACTCTTTCCAGAGCCAAAAACTTTTTCTGAGCACCTATTTATATTAGAATAAAATTCTCTTGTTAAGTAATCTGCTACTGCAATATTTTTGTCTTCATTATCAAAAAGGTTCTTTGGAAATTTAGCAATATTCTGATTTACTATTACTCTAATTCTTGATGGAGTTGCAAAAGGATCGCCTTGAACATGATCTATACTAAGTGTATAATTCTCAAAATCATATGCCCCTTCTAAGTCCTTATAAAGTCTATAAGTCTTTCCATCAATTCTATCTAAATCTTTTTTTAATCCTTCTGAATTTTTCATATAATTCTCCTCTTATACAATTAAAATAAATAACAAGCCAAAAATACTCCGTACTCTGACTTGTTATCTTAATTTACCTTATATTAATAATACCCATGTTTAATTCTTATTTCAATAGGTTAGAAAAATATTGAAAACTTCAAAATAAATGCTGCAAATACTATTGATACCATTGAAAGTAACTTAATCAATATATTTATAGCTGGACCTGAGGTATCCTTAAATGGATCTCCAACAGTGTCACCAACAACGGCAGCTTTATGAGAAGCTGATCCTTTTCCACCTAGGTTTCCAGCTTCGATATGTTTTTTTGCATTATCCCAAGCTCCACCAGAATTTGCCATCATAACAGCTAGTACAAAACCTGTTACAGTTGCTCCTGCTAATAATCCTGCCACGCCATTTACACCTAAAAATAATCCAACAGTTATTGGAATAATAATAGCCAGTAGTGCAGGCAAAATCATTTCCCTTTGAGCTGCTTTCGTACAAATGTCAACACACTGTGCATAGTCAGCTTCTGCTTTACCTTCCATAAGGCCTATTATCTCTTTAAATTGTCTTCTAACTTCTACCACTATAAGCTGTGCTGCCTTGCCTACCGCATCCATGGTGAGTGCTGCAAATACAAAAGGCACCATTCCGCCTATAAATAATCCTATAAGAACCTGAGGATTTAATATTGATAAATTAAAAACAAAATCCAAATTTTCTTTTTTCACTATAATTTCTACTTGATCTCTATATGCTGCAATAAGCGCAAGTGCTGTTAAAGCTGCAGAACCTATAGCAAAACCTTTGCCTGTAGCTGCCGTAGTATTTCCTAAGGAATCAAGAGCATCTGTTCTTTCTCTTACTATTGGATCTTGGTGAGTCATTTCTGCAATACCACCAGCGTTATCTGCCACAGGACCATAAGCATCTGTAGCCAAGGTAATCCCTAATGTACTAAGCATACCTACTGCTGCTATACCTACCCCATATAAACCCATATTGTAATCTGCGGATCCTCCAGCAAAATAAAAACTAGCTGCTATAGCTATAGCTACTATTATAACTGGAAGAAAAGTAGATAACATTCCTAGTGAAATACCACCTATTATAACTGTAGCTGGTCCAGTTGTTGTTGTCTGTGCTAATTTTTTAGTAGGCTTGTATGTATCAGAAGTAAAGTATTCTGTACAAAAGCCAATTAAATTACCTGCTATAAGACCACTTAATATTGCAAAGTAAACTCCTATGTGTTCCCATCCAAGCACATTCCAAACTAAGAAGAAGGAAAGTATTGCAATTATTGCAGAACTTACATAGACACCACGCCTGAGAGCCGCCAAAAGGACCTTTTGCTCAGCTTTCTCCCCTGACTTAACAAAGAAAGTTCCGATTATAGATGCAACTACACCTATGCCTGCCATGGTCATGGGAATTGTAACACCTGCAACTCCAAGTCCGGCTGCTACAGCAAGGGCAGCAGTGGATACTATTGATCCAACATAAGATTCATAAAGATCCGCTCCCATACCAGCTACATCTCCAACATTGTCTCCAACGTTATCAGCAATAACTGCAGGATTTCTTGGGTCATCTTCAGGGATTCCTGCTTCAACCTTACCAACAAGATCTGCTCCTACGTCTGCAGCTTTAGTGAATATACCTCCACCTACACGAGCAAATAATGCCATAGAACTAGCTCCCATTCCAAAGGTAATCATTGCACTTGTTATATTTTGAATTCTTGCTGCCTCATCTAAATTTCTATAGAAAAAATCTAATAAATAATACCATATACTAATATCAAGTAGTCCAAGACCTACAACAGTAAGTCCCATTACTGCACCACTAGAAAAAGCAACCTTTAATCCACTGTTAAGACTTTTACCAGCTGCATGTGTGGTTCTTACGTTTGCACGGGTTGCAATCTTCATCCCTATAAATCCTGACAGACCTGAGAAGAAACCTCCAGTTATAAATGCAAAAGGTACAAATGGGGTGAGGAATCCAAATGCTGAAAGTATTCCAAGGATTATGAACATAGCTATAAAGAAAAGAGCCACTCCAGTGTACTGCCTTTTTAGATAGGCATCTGCACCTTTTCTAATGGCAGCAGCAATTTTTTTCATCTGCTCCGTTCCTTCATCTTGTTTTAATACTGTATATGCAAGATATCCAGCAAAAGAAAGGGCTAATATTGAAGCAATTGGGGCTAAAAACAATAAACTCATTATAACTACCTCCTAAGTATTTTTATAATAGGATTGTCTTTGTCATTAAACTCAAACTGTCTAATCATATGCCTAATTTAATTCTCAAGCCACCTCGATTCATTTTATTTTAAGTTTGTCCATTTTTTTGATACAATTTGCTATGTAATTAAACAAAGCTAAGATTGTAAATAATTGTAACTTTACAATTATCACCTTAGCTTAATGGCTTTTATAGGTAAATTATAAAGTTCAATTATATTAAAAAAAATTCTCCGTCATTATATATTATAACACCAAAGGAATAATTTGTTAATATAATCTTTCACATTTTATCTAAATATTACAATATAAGTGTCTTTATATTAAATTTTCAATTTTTATTCTTTTAAAATTAACTAATACATAATAAATAAAACCACCTATATAAAGGTGTGTTTACACCTCTACATAGATGGTAATATATTCAAAGCAATTCTACCAATAGTGAACTTTCAAATTAAATATTTCAAATTAGACAATAAAAATATTTGTTTTCATTAATATCTCT
>JAJYBA010000170.1 GCA_021779235.1 Bacillota bacterium | reverse complement strand
AAGATAGTTAGGCACACAAATAATGCTGGAGGGATTGAGGCAGGCATATCCAATGGCGAAAATATAAATATTAAGGCGTTTATGAAACCAATACCTACCATAAGAAAACCAATCCATTCTATTGATGTTATTAAGAAGACTAATGTGATTAACAGATATGAAAGGTCGGATGTTTGTGGGGTAATTCCTGCTTCAATTGTACTAGAAAATGTTTGTGCATTTGAGATTTTAAAAGAAATACTAAATACTTTTCCTAGCGATGATTTTAATAAGTTGAAGCAATATTTAGGTAAATAAAGTTATAAACATAGTAGAAAGAAGGGATTTACCATGTCTAAGGAAAGATTATTAATTTTAGACGGTCATAGTCTTATGTATAGAGCTTTTTATGCATTACCAGCTCTAACAAATTCGGATGGAATATATACTAATGCAGTTTATGGTTTTGCAAGTATGCTTTTAAAGATGAAAGAGGAATTTGAGCCGGATTATATTGTTACAACCTTTGATAGAAAGGCACCTACTTTTCGTCATGAAGAATATACAGATTATAAGGCAGGTAGAAAAAAAATGCCTGATGAGCTTATAGGTCAATTTTCCTTAGTTAGAGAACTCTTAGAGAAAATGGCTATAGATATTTTTGAATTAGATGGTTTTGAAGCAGACGATTTAATAGGAACACTATCTGTGTTTGCAGAAGAACAAGGTCTGGAAGTTTATATAGTAACTGGGGACAGAGATGCACTTCAGCTTGCCACAGATAATGTTAAAGTTGTAATAAATAAAAAAGGAATGTCAGAAAAAGAAATATATGATAGAAATCGCATAATAGGGGAACTCGGAGTAACTCCTACAGAATTTATTGATGTAAAAGGGCTAATGGGAGACGTTTCTGATAATATCCCAGGTGTGCCAGGAGTTGGTGAAAAAACTGCTTATAAGCTTATTAAAGAATATAAGAGTATAGAAAATCTTCTTATGAATATTGAAAAGGTCAGTGGTAAAAAACTTGTAGAAAATTTAATAACTTATAGTGAACAGGCTATTTTTAGTAAGAAATTAGCTACAATTATTACAAGTGTGCCTATGGAAATAGATTTAAATTCAATTAAATCAAAAGAAAATTATGATGTAAAAGCGGTAAAAGATTTGTTCTACAAATTACAATTCAAATCTTTAATAGGCAAAATACCAGATGTAGAGGATCCATCTGAAGAAAGAATTTCCTCAGAATTTACAGTAATAGATAAGTTATCAGCGCTCAGCGAAGTTATTAAGGAAATTAAAGATACCATTTATATAACTTTTGATGTATCAAATGCAAATGTGTTTTCTAAAATTACCTTAGATAACATATACCTTAATTATAGGGAAAAAAACTACTACATTAAGGTTACAGATTTATTTAAGGAAGATGAAGAGAAAACAATAAGCTATTTGAAAACTGTGCTTGAGAATAATGATATTAAAAAGGTAAGTCATTCTGTAAAGAATGCCTATACTGCCCTTAATAAGAGTGGCATCAAGTTACAAGGAATAAAGTTTGATATAGAGATTGCTGCTTATTTACTTGATTCAGCTAGAAGTGAGTATAGCCTTGAAACACTTATAGATACCAACCTTAGAATTGATATAAAAGGTGAGGGCCATGAAAAAGAAATTAATAAAGTAGCCCTACTAAAAAGCCTTTATGAAATACTTCAAAAGAAGATTGTAGAGTACAAAATGGAAGAACTACTATATAAGGTAGAGCAGCCCTTAACGGAAGCTATATCCTATATGGAGGCAGAAGGCTTTAAAATAGACAAAGAGAGACTTGCTGAAATAGGCAAGAAATTTGTTATAGAAATAGCTGAAATGGAAAGCACTATTTATGCTTTATCTGGAGAAGAGTTTAATATCAAATCTCCAAAGCAATTGGGAAAGATACTTTTTGAAAAATTAGATTTACCAGTTATAAAGAAAACAAAAACAGGATATTCAACTAATGCTGAGGTCTTAGATGCCCTAGTAGATAAACATCCTATTATTACAGAAATTACTCGCTATAGACAGTTAACAAAGATTTTTTCAACTTATATAGAGGGGTTACAAGCAGTAATTGACACGGACTGTAGAATTCATTCAAGTTTTCAACAAACAGTTACCACAACAGGAAGACTTTCAAGTACGGAACCAAATTTGCAAAATATCCCTATAAGACATGAAATGGGTAGAGCTATAAGAAAAGTATTTATACCACACAATGATCAGTGTGTTATTTTATCTGCGGATTATTCACAGATAGAGCTAAGAGTTTTGGCGCACATAGCTCAGGATGAAAATTTAATTGAAGCTTTCATTGATCATAGTGATATCCATACAAAAACTGCATCAGAGGTATTTAATGTACCAATGGAAGAGGTTACATCCCTTATGAGAAGTAATGCCAAAGCAGTAAACTTTGGAATAGTATATGGTATTGGAGAATTTAGCTTAGCAAAGGATTTAAATATATCTAGGAAAGAAGCTAAAACTTATATAGAAACCTATTTTGAAAGATATCCAAATGTTAAAAAATACCTAGAAGATATAGTGGTAGAAGCTGAGAAAAACAGTAGTGTTACTACAATTTTAAATAGAAGAAGATTTATATCTGAAATAAACTCTTCAAATAAAATTGTGAAGTCTTTTGGCGATAGGCTTGCTATGAATACACCAATACAGGGAAGTGCAGCAGATATTATTAAACTGGCTATGGTTAACGTATTTGAAAAATTAAAGGAAGAAGGACTTAAGAGTACATTAATACTTCAAGTACACGATGAACTAATATTAAATGTGTATAAGGATGAGCTTAAGCAAGTTGAAGATTTGGTTAAGGATCAAATGGAAAATGTTATTAAACTTTTAGTTCCTCTAGAAGTAGAAATAAGCATTGGAGAAACTTGGTATGAGGCAAAGTAGTTGAAACTTAAGGGATAAGGCTTGAACACATAACTGTAAGCTTTCAACTATGAAAAAAGTGGGGAGGAAGAAAATGCTAAAGGTTGGAATAACAGGCGGCATAGGTAGTGGAAAGAGCACAGTAACTAATATGCTAAGAGATATGGGCCTTCCCATTGTTGATGCAGATATTATAGCCAGAGAGATTTTTACAATATATCCTGAAGTACTCAAAAGAATTAAAGGTGAATTTGGATATGAGTTTTTTGATAATGAAGGTAAACTTAAGAGGAAAGAGTTTGGAAACTATATATTTAAGAGTGATACTCGGAGAAAAAAACTTGAAAGTATAGTGATACCCTTTATAATAAGAGAAATAAACCATAGAATAAAAACCTATGAAGAAAATAATTGTGGATTATGCTTTCTAGATGCACCTACTTTAATAGAGAACAATTTACATACTAGTATGGATGCAGTTATATTAGTGTGGGTAGCTAGTGACGTTCAAATACAAAGGGTTATGTCGCGAGATGCTTTAGATTTAGATGAAACTATTGATAGAATAAGAGCTCAAATGCCAATAGATGAAAAAAGACAGTTTGCAGATTTTATTATTGATAATGGAGAGAGCATTGAAAATACAAAGTTACAGCTAGATTTGATTATTAAGCAGTTAGAGAGGTCTAATGGGAAGTATGAAGTTTAGAAAGATTATA
>JAJYBA010000169.1 GCA_021779235.1 Bacillota bacterium | reverse complement strand
CCTTCATATACTACAACAAGGGAAACCCCTCGTTCATATAACTGGTACTGAAGTTCTTTAAGTTTTCTTTCACAAGCCTTAATTTTTTTGTTGAATTCCTCCTTATCAATAGCTTCATTATTATAACTTCCACCTAAAACATTTGGAATACTTGAAGTTTCCTCCACATTATTTTCTGTTGCTTTATAAGTGGTATTTCCTGACTTACTTATTGCATGCTCTAAAGAAACTATTATTGTTTTTAAAACTTCAATACTGGCTTCTTTACTGTCATTGCTTGGGATTATATTCCATGGACAATATTCTGTATTAGTGTTTTCTACTACAATTTGAGCTATTTTTTTATAGTCCTTATACTTTTCCTTTTTATATTCTTTTGCTTTCCAGGAAGTTGATGAATTACTTTTCATTTTTTGTACCCTTTGTTTGTATATTTTTTCATCTACATCCAGTAAAAACTTCACAATTAAATGTCCGTCATGAGAAAGCTGTTTCTCAAAGGAATTTATGTATCTATAATAATTTTCAAATTTTACTTCATCATATCTATGCTTAATACCCTTTAAGATTAAAGCGCTATACCAGCTTTTATAGAATATGGCTGTATCGCCATACCTCGGTATACTATTCCAAGACCCCCACATGAATGCCCTCTTATGCACTTCTTCATGTGTATGCACCTTTACATGTCTAGGATCTAATGTAAGAATAAGTTCATTAATTAATGGAGCTTTACCAGAAGCATTTACCCCCTCAAACACTATGATAATGGGTATTTGTTTAGCCTTGGCTTTTCGCTGAAGCTCAGATAGCCTAAGCTTTAACTGATGTGATGTCATAGCTTTCTTTTCCTCATTATACTTTTTATCTTGATTTGACATATATACCTCCCATACTGGCAATGCCTGTGACTAAACTGAGATTTATATATTATCTCCTTATATTTTGGTATTTTATGCAATAAAAAATACGCCAGTCATTAAAATTGGCGCATTTAATTATATTTACTTTATCAAATTGTTTAGTTTTTGTGTCAACCTCTCTATAACTGCTGCAGGATTTCTATAGAATTCGCTGGCGCGTATTTTATAAAACTCCCATCCAACCCGTTCAAGACACATCTGCATTTCATACTGTTTTTGCCAATTGTAATCTTCATCCTCTGACATCCCAATACACTGCACTGCTATTTTTTTATAATTCTCCCCCTGTATCTTCAAGGGTAAATCTGTTTCTACAACAAAATCTATAGTGTATTTTCCTACTTTGACTTTCGGTGTAAGCATATATCCACTTTCTTTTATGCTCTTCCCTATGTTCTCTTCAAAATCATTTAATAATAAATATTCTGAAGATATAATTTCTTCCTTCTGTTCATTATCCTCTAGACAATATTTTAATAAGGAGTACCTAACACATTTATTATTAAGGCTCTCTAAATCTACTGAGTGAAATAACCACATTTGGTTTCTTGCACGACTTGCAGCTACGTTAAATCTTCTTATATCTGATCCCTTAGTTAATGCTGAAAATTTTGCATTATTTGCAATAACCATAGATAGGAACATTACATCTCTCTCATCCCCTTGAAAGGAATAAGCATCTCCACATATAAGCCTTCTTTGTAGCAGTTCCTCCATGCCAAGCTTATCTACTAACATACCCTGTATTAATTCAGCTTGAGCGTCCCCTAGCAGAGATATAACTCCCATAGTCATTCCATTATACCTCTCGTCCTTACAACACTCTAATATCTTATCTACGATGTACTCTGCTTCCTTTGCGTTTATAGCCTTAGTTTCATCCTTGTATCCGTCTTTTACTTTAGAGGCTACTATAAATGGTCCAACTTTTTCTTTAGCATCTATTCGTCTTAAAGGCATTATTTCATTTGAATAGCATAATTCATTACTAAATCCAATTATTTCTGGCACGCATCTAAAGTGTTCCTTTAATAATAATCTATTAGGAAATACTCTTAGTGCTGTATTGTATAAACTAGTTTTTAAATCAAACCATTCTGCATGTGGAATACCTTGTAAATATGTATTTATTAAGTTTTCTACAACAGTATGGTCCTTTCCAATGGCTTCAGGACTTATTTGCTTTTCATCCCCTACAATGATTGCCTTCTTAGCTCGCATTAAAGCTGTTATAGCTGATATGTCACTTTGACTGCTCTCATCCACAATTACCACATCAAATAAATTATCTGTAAGCTTTAAATTTTCCATGACTCTGTTTATTGGCATAATCCATACAGGAATAACATCCTTACAATTGTCCATCTCCTTTTGTGCAATTTTTCTATACTTTACTGCCTGAGTGCCTGTACCTTTTCCGATCCTTTTTATAGCTTCCATCCAAGTAAACAAACTTCTTTTTTGTGCCTCAGTAGTACGTTCTATTTGATTAAACCAACTTCTTTTAGACACAAGCTCTCTTATAATGTGTTTTTCTTTTACTTTCTCTAGGTTCACATTTCTTTCTAAAGCTTCTACATCAACTTCTTCTAATTTACACAAAAAATCATTCCATTTTTTCCACTGCCATGCATTTTTCCAATTCAAATTTTCTAAATTTTTAATGATTTTATCTTCAGCATTTGTGATATCTTTAAGTAATATTGGACAGCATCCTTCTAATTTCTTGCTTAATTCTGTTAATTGTAACGCCTTATGAGCCACTTGCATTAGACTGCCTATCTCTATATAAACATCATGCACACTATCAATGCTTCTTGTATTTATAGCATTGTGTAATTTTTCTAAGCACCCTTCACTATGGAAGGTCTTCTTTATTTCTTCCATCTCCAAGCTTAGTTTATTATATTTATTTATAAACTTTAAGCTCTCAAATCCTTTTTTAAGATAAATATATGTGTCTTTTTCATACCAATATAGACCTTTAGTAAAGTTTTTATCTGGTAAAAAATTAATTATGTTATTTCTAAAATCTTTGTCCCAATTAATAATGGCTTCAATACTCTCAATATCCCGAGAGATTGTTATTATGTAATTAAAATCTGAATCATCTATAAGCTTGCCACCATACTCTTTCACTGTATTATTCCAAAGATTTTTAAGTTCTCTTTCTAATAGCTTCAGCTTTATATATAAATCAATCACAATTATTTGTTCACTGTTATTTACAAACTCATAATTCACCTTGCAGCCTTCAAATATATATTTAAGATTTCCATGGAGTATTTTAAATAGACTTCCCAGTCTGCCTTTTGCACTAATTGTTTTTGCTACAATATCAAAATCATTCTTAAATTTATTTATATCAATACCACTTGGTATTTCTAATTTATGATTGTTTAATTCTTGCTTAATCTTATTTATGTTTTTTATATATTCATTACATTTATACACTAATTGCTGCCACAGGCCTTGTGACTCATTGTTAGAATAATAATATTTCATAACATTATTCAGCCAACTATTTTCAAACCCTTCAAGTCTTTCTATTGCCTCATCAACATGTTTTAGCAATCTCCTATTTCCATAATCTATAGAATTAACATTATTCCACTCTTTAATGTTACTCTCGTGAATATGTTGGAACTGTTCTAATTTAAATAATTCTGCTATTTTATCACAAAGTTCTTCTTCCTTAGGTAGCACTGATATGTATTTATTTATATTAAGATC
>JAJYBA010000023.1 GCA_021779235.1 Bacillota bacterium | reverse complement strand
TTTAAATAAAGGTTTACTTAAGACCTCAATGGCAATTTCCTTTTGCTTAGAAATTTCTTTGAGCATCTTATCATGTAAAGATACATCTTTAATATTTAAATTTTCAGAAGAAAAGTTCTTTATACTTCCATTATGAAGTTCAATGGTAAGAACACCAAGATACTCTCCAAACATTCCAGAGTGATGAATAATCGTATCATTAATGACTTCAGCTTCACCCATAAGTGTATGACTATGTCCACCTATTATAATATCAATTCCTTCTACTATCTTTGCTACTTCTCTATCTTTGTTTATCCCTAAATGGCTTAATAATACACAGATGTCATACTTTCCTTTGTTGTCAAAAATCTCTTTCTGTATTTCATCCATTGGGTCGGAGGCATACATATTCTCAAGGGAAAAGAATTCATTTAAAGGAGGTGTTGCTCCTATTATAAGAAAATTCATCCCTGCTTTATCAATAATAATGCTTCTTTTTACTCCTCTTATTGAACTCCTGTCTGCTTTATGTAAGTTACAAGAAAGATAAGGTATTAACTCTGTACTAGTCATATTCTCTATATTTTCTATACCTGAAAATCCTTCGTTATTTCCAACAGTAACAGCATCATACCTAGCTACATTTAAAAAGTTACTACCAGCAGCGCCTTTAGTTCCCTGTAACTCAATGCTCATGAAATCATGAAAATCTCCGGCATCAAGTACTATAGTGTTTTCATCTCTAAGTTCCTCTACCTTCTTTGATATCTTTGCAAAATTTTCAAATCTGCTATGTACGTCATTGGTGTGAAGTATCTTTAAATTCATAATAATTCCCCCATTACCCGTAAAGTTTTAAATTAGCTTTAAAATAGTTCATGTTCATTAAAATATTATATGTTTATCCATTCATATCTTTGATTGTAATTATATAACATTTTAACATATTAGTTGTAAATGAGCAAAATCTCTTTAATAATTTTGCAGGTGTATGGGTATAAATTTAATGACCTCCTCTTCCTCCAGAACCCTTACCATGCCCGCGATTTTGTGGCAATTGCTGAGTGCTTGGTAACGTCCCACCGATAAGTCCTTGTGATAGAGCATCATTTACTGCATTCATTATACCTATAGAGGTAAAGGTTGCTCCAGAAGTTGCATCTACCTCTGTGCTTTGATTATCAAGTATAGCTTGTGGAATGGTGTCCATAGCCTTTTGATAAAATCTTGAGTTAACTTCATTATGTTCAATAATTTCAATGGAAGTAATTACATTATTCTTAATTTCAACAGATACTTTAAGTCCAGGCCGATATCCATCTGCCACACCTGTATAAATACCATCTTTAAAGGTTGCCCCTTGTATAGATTTATTAAGGTCACTAACAATAGCCTTTTGTCCAGAAGAGGTTCCGCTACCCAGTAAGAGCTTATGAACTTGTATACCACCAACTTGAACTACATGCAAAATAATGGCTAATATAAATGCCACAGTTAAAATTCTATGATAATAAATCCAACCTTTATATTTTGATAATGATTTTTTTGCCATCCAGTTTAAACCTAGTAAGATAGATATAATCCATGATGCTGTTCCGAGGTTTAAGCTAAGAATGCTTTCAGAGGAGAAGTAACCATGTACTAGTCCTGTAATTACTAACATTATGCCTATGAGTTTATGGTGTTTCCTAAGTTTTCTATTTAGTGATATTAAATAAATATTTTTACCTTTTGATTGTACAATTAATTTTCTTAATATATAAATAATACTTAAAGCAATTGTTAATAAAACAGAAATCCATGCAAATCCAAAATTTAAAAATAACTTCATAAAAATTTCTACCTCCTTATGTAATGTCTGAAATAATTATTTTAATTTGACGACACTTTATTCTAAATTTTAAGTGTGTCATATAAAAGGTAACTTTATTAACTTTATATTAATTATAGAAATAGGTTTTAAAAAAATTTGTTTTTGCCTGCATCTACTGGGTTAATACTTATGATTAGTATAGAAGGATAAAATGCACTTTAATTTTTAATTCACCTATATAGTGTAATTAAATTGTAGTTATATTTATTTGGAATTATTTTATAATAATATTGTTATACTACTAACAGCGCCATTTCTCATTTAAAATTTTCTTTGTTGACAATAGGAAACTATATTGTGGTATAATTGTGTAATTAATAATGGTTTCATTTTTAAAATTTTTATGATAGGGGTGAAAATCTGCTAGAAGAAAAAATAACACTTTCTTGGCAGTAAAGATTTATGAAGTATCTTAGATATCTATTAATACTAATACCAGTTAGTATGGTGTTTGAATTTATGCATTTTAACCCTACTTTAATTTTTATTACGGCGGCACTTGCAATTATACCTTTGGCGGGATTAATGGGAGAAGCCACAGAAGAAATATCAGTGTATTCAGGGCCAAGAATAGGAGGATTTTTAAATGCTACTTTTGGAAATGCTACTGAATTAATAATAGCCTTTTTCGCTCTTAAAGAAGGCTTATTCGAAGTAGTTAAAGCGTCAATTGTTGGTTCTGTGATAGGAAATATATTACTTGTGCTAGGGGCAAGTATGATTTTTGGTGGTACTAAATTTAAGACGCAAAGTTTTAATAAAAAGGCTGTCGAAGTTTCTTCTAGTATGCTTTTATTTTCAGTAATTGGTCTTAGTATACCAGCCATATTTACTCATACAATTAATAGTGAGTTATTGACTTCAAAATATGAGAATTTAAGTATAGCTGTAGCGATAATTATGTTTGTTATATATATTTTAGGGTTATACTTTTCATTTTTTACTCACAAAGATATATATGGATCAGAGCATACAGAGGAAGTTCAATCGAAATGGAGCTTAAAAAAATCTATTTTAGTTCTTGTAATTGCAACTCTATGTATTGCTCTTGAGAGTGAATTTTTGGTTGGATCCGTAGAAGCAATGACCAAAGCTATTGGATTTAGTGATTTTTTTGTAGGAATAATCATTATACCTATAATAGGAAATGCTGCAGAACATAGTACAGCAGTTGTAATGGCTATGAAAAACAAAATGGATGTAGCAGTAGAAATTGCAATAGGTTCAAGTTTACAGATAATTTTATTTGTTGCACCAATACTAATCTTTTTAAGTTTGCTATTTAAGCCTATGAGCATTATTTTTAATGAATTTGAATTGGTAGCACTAATAGTGTCAGTGATTATAGCAAATAGAGTTTCCAACGATGGTGAATCTAATTGGCTTGAAGGAGTTCAACTTGTAGCAGTTTATATAGTCATAGCTATTTGTTTTTTAATACTTTAGCAAATACAGTTAGACCTTATTACCAAACACCTAATGTGTGAAGAATTTTAAAGGAAGCACAATTAAAATCTTAATAAAATGAAGGTTTTTCATGAGAAATCTGAGGAAAAGACTAGCTTAACGCAGTGATGTTAAGTTAGTCTTTTTTTCGTGCCTTAAGTTTTAAATATTATAAAAAAACATTATAGGAAAATTTGTAAATACCCCTCCAAAATTTAAAATGTATACGTATATATTAAGGAATGGTTTCCAATTATTAATATAAATGGAAAACATATAATAATTCTAGAAGGTGATATGTAAATTATTAAAAATACTTTATCTAAAATTATAATATTATTGGAGGAATTTATAATGAAAAGGAATTACAAATCAAGAATACTTATTCTTACTACAGCAGTATTTTTTACAATGGCTTGTTTAAATCAGATCTTGACTAGAAATGCATACGCAACTTCGAGTGTTCAAGAACTATTAATTACTGAAGTAATGCCTATGTCTCAGACTAGTAATGATGCCTATGAGTATATCGAATTATATAATAACAGTGATAAAAATATAGACCTAAAGGATTATAAATTGCCCTTACAAAACATTGATATTAGTACTTCAAAGGTTATAGCACCAAAAGGAATATTAGTGGTTTGCACAAAAGGCACCACTACTCTTGATAATTTCAACACTTTTTACAGCACAGCACTTACTGCTGATAAATATATGACACTTCCATTTGTTGATGAAGTGTTAAGTAATAACTCAACTACAAGTATAATGCTATCTAAGGATGATGACACGGTAGTTGTAAAAGCACAGTATTATGCTAGTGATTTTCAGGCTAAGAGAAGTATAACTTATAAGTATGATGAAACTGGCTTTGACATGCTTAGACTAGCTCTAAATCAAAGTCCAACACCAGGAAGTGTAGGCTCAGAACAAGTTCCACAAGGTGGAACAAAAGTAACGGGAATAACTCTTGATAAAACGTCAATAACAATGGATGTTAATCAAACTGCAGTACTATATGCTACTGTAGCCCCAGCTACAGCAACTAACAAGAATATAGTTTGGACATCAAGCAATTCAAGTATTGTTCAAATCAATCAAAATGGAATATTGACTTCTAAAGCAGAGGGAGCAGTTTATATATCAGCTACAACAGTTGATGGGGGAATAGTTGCATGGTGTACGGTTGTTGTAAAAAAAATACCTGTAACTGGAATAACTCTTGATAAAACGTCAATAACAATGGATATTAATCAAACAGCAGTGCTATATGCTACTGTATACCCAACTACAGCTACTAATAAGGCCATAGTTTGGACATCAGGCAATTCAAGTATTGTGGAAGTTAGTCAAAAGGGAATATTAACTTCTAAAGCAGAGGGAGCAGTTTATGTAGCTGCTACAACAGTTGATGGAGGATTAGTTGCAGGATGTACAGTTGTTGTAAAAAGAATTCCTGTTACAGGAATAACTCTTGATAAAACGTCAATAACAATGGATATTAATCAAACAGCAGTACTATATGCTACTGTAGCCCCAACTACGGCTACTAATAAGGCTATAGTTTGGACATCAAGCAATCCAAGTATTATAGAGGTTAGTCAAAATGGAAAATTAACATCTAAAGCAGAGGGTTCAGTTTATGTAACTGCTAAAACTGTTGATGGAGAATTAGTTACAGGGTGCTCAGTGCTTGTAAAAAGGTTGCCTGTTACTGGGATAACCTTGGATAAAACTAGCTCATCAATAGAAGTAGGCAATTCAATAATCTTAAAGGCATCAATAGCACCAGCAAATACAACAAATAAATCAGTTAGCTTTGAATCTACTAATAGTAATATTGCATCAGTGGATTCAACTGGAAAAGTAATTGGAAAGGCTGTAGGTGTAGCAATAATAACCGCTACAACAAATGATGGTTACTTTAAGGACACATGCATTATAACTGTAAAAGAGAATAAAAATAAAGAAACTTTAAAAATAAGATTAAATAAAACATCAATACAAATTAAGAAGGGCAAATTTGAAAAACTTACACCTATAATTACTCCTGGAAATTCAAAAAATATAGGTTTAACTTGGAAATCAAGTGATGAGAAAGTTGCCTCCGTAACTCAAGATGGAAGGGTTTTTGGAAGAAAAGAAGGAAATGCTGTAATAACAGTTACAACAAAGAGTGGAGCAAAGGCATGCTTTAAAGTACAAGTAACTAGTAGTAAAGAAAAGGAAAAGGGCCACGGAAAAGGCCACGATAGTGGACATTGGACATGGAATGATTAAATTTAAAAAATAATTTTACTTTATAAAAGAAATGTACTTAAATTTGAAAAAAATTTAAGTGCATTTCTTTATTTAACGACATTTCAGAAGGAAAGTCTTCCACTTTCATAGGTGGGAGTTACATGCTATAACAAAGAGAAAACTTCAGTAGTGTCTAAATCTCCTTCTGAAGTCGTTAATATTGCAGCATCGAAGATGATGATTTAATTAGAATTTTGCTGAAATGCTCTATTTTCTGGTGATTCTAAAAATCTTTGGAGTAAATTAAAATTTTATAAATATTCTTCTATTAGATCTTCGAAAATTTTAATATGAACTTGTTCATCAGAAATTATTTTTAGTATTATTTTTTCGATATATTTATCCTTAATTGTTTTTAATAATAAAGTATAATTGTTAATAGCATTTTTTTCACCAACAATATTGTTTTCTAACTTATGCCTAAAGTTTAACTTATCATTCTTAGTGTTATCGCTTTGTTTATCATAAATATTATTTTTATCAACATAAGCTATGTTTCCTGTCATCCAAAAGTTTTTACTTGAATTTTGATAAAATGGTTTTCCACCTAGTAGTGGAATCAATTCACTAAGAGCATCTAAATGTCGCATTTCAACTAAGGCTATACACATTAATGCTTTTGATATAGTATCATTACTAATAGTTTTACTGTGATATATATATTGAGTAATTGCTTGTATTTCACTATCAGCGCTACTTGCAAAAGCATTTAATAATAAATTTGCATATTCCAAATTTTCTCTTTCAACTTTTATTGGTGGAAAAGGTATAGTTGATTGACAGGGCAAAGTTTTAAAAAATTCATCGATTTTTTCTTCAATATTTTCAAAGTTTTTTATGATTTATAACACTCTCCTTTTTAATAAGATTAGAAAGCCTAGAAGGTAAGCAAGCTCAGGTTATGCAATGATCAATTTTCTTTTCTATGAAAGTCATACTTATATAATAAATTAATATGTTTTAAATTTAATATGTATGCAAGAAATAAGTGCCACCACGTGGCAAGTGGCATCTTTTAAAAAGTCTCTATGATTTTAATAAAATTATAGGGACTTTTTTAAGTGCAAAGTATTAGAAATAGAATAACAGAAGAGGGCCGGATAGCTACCAGCATATGCTCATTATTCGCTTTAAAGTATTATATTACAGTTATAAGAACTAAATCTTATTTACAAAACAAATGGTTAGAAGTCTATTTATTATAATTTTCTATAGTTGTTGATTCGACAATTTTATCAAATATAATTAGAGTGAATACTTATATAATTGGAGGAGTTTTGATGAACAAAGAACTTTTATTTGAAGAAATTATCACTCAAGTAGTTGAAATGGAAGAAGAAAAGGTAGTAGAGTTATGTGAAAAATCATTAGAAATGAGCATACCTGCTTATGAAACTATAACCTG
This sequence comes from Bacillota bacterium, assembly GCA_021779235.1. Taxonomy (GTDB): domain Bacteria; phylum Bacillota; class Clostridia; order Clostridiales; family Clostridiaceae; genus Clostridium_AD. Next base: position 8,241 of record JAJYBA010000023.1, on the reverse strand, counting down.
TGCACTTATACCAGGTATGAATGAGGTAGGAAGGCTTTATGAAGAGGAAGAATATTTCTTGCCAGAAGTTTTAATGTGCTCTGACGCATTTAACTCAGGACTTGAAATTGTAAAACCTTTTATTGACAAAAGTTCCTTGGGAAAAGCTATTAAGGTAGTTATTGGAGTTATAGAGGGAGACACTCACGATATTGGTAAAAATCTTGTAAGAATTATGATGGAAGCATCAGGATTTGAGGTTTATGATCTAGGAAGAGATGTTAAACTAGAGAGTTTTATTGCAAAGGCAGAGGAAGTTAACGCTGATATAATTTGTATGTCAACTTTAATGACTACTACCATGGAAGGTATGAAAACGGTTATAGATAGGTTAAAAGAAAGAAATATTAGAGGTAAATATAAAATAATGATAGGTGGAGGACCAATCTCTCAGCGTTATGCAGATATGATAGGTGCTGATCTATACACAAAGGATGCAAATGAAGCAGTTAGAAAGGCAAAGGAATTAGTAGGGGTGGCAATATAATGAAGTTTAGAGAAGATATATTAACGCCAAAAGAAAGGCTAGGAGCATTTTTAACTGGAAAACCATTAGACAGAATTTTATGTATGCCAATAGTTACAGCGAATACAGCTCATCTTATTGGTAAAACTGTTAAGGAACATCAATTAGATGGAGAAGTAATGGCAAGATCACATATTGCAGCTTTTAATAGATTTAAATATGATTTAGTATATTTATTTACAAACTGTTCTTACGTGGCAGAAGCTATGGGAGCACCACTTGAATATTCAGAGGACGAGCCAGCAAATTGCGAGGTACCCTTTGTTACTTCTAAAGAAGATTTAGAAAAAATTCATGTTGCGCAGAAGAATGATGGACAATTCCCAGTTTATTATGAAGCACTTGATATTTTAAATAAAGAAATTGGAGACCAAGTATTTTTATCAGTATGTTTTTCAGGTCCAGTTTCTACAGCTGCAACCTTAAGAGGAGTAGAGGACTTTGCAAGAGATACCTATGCAAATCCTGAACTTTGTCATTCTCTATTAAGGGCGTCAACAGATAGTTGTAAAAATTTTATTAGAGAAGTTGTTGCACACGGTGCTATTCCAATTATATTAGAACCAATTGCCTCAGGAAGTTTGTTCAGTCCTAAAATGTTTAAGCAATTTGCATTTCCATATATAAAGGAATTAATAGATCTTGCTCATGAACTAGGTAGTGCAATACCTCTTCATATATGTGGAAAAACTCATAAAATCGTTGATTTAATGACTGATACAGGATCTGATATTATCAGTATTGACAAATGTGACCTAGCTATTGCAAGAGAAAAAGTAGCTGGTAGAGCTGTTATACTTGGAAATATTGATCCAGCAGATCAATTATTATTTGGACCTAAGGAAAGAATTTTTGATATATGTAGAGAAGCAATTGAAACAATGAAGGGTTATACTCCAGGTTTTGTTCTTGCAACAGGCTGTGAAACATCAAACAAAGTTCCTTTTGAAAATATACAACATATGATGGATGCAGCAAGAACCTATGGTGTATATGAATATAATGAAGGTGAATAGTTTTGAATGAAAAAGAAAGATTATTAAGGATATTAAGAGGAAAAGATGTTGATAGAGCACCTGTAATTTGCCCTGGTGGTATGATGAGCGCTTGCACCACTGAAATATTACAGGACATAGAAGGTAATCATAATTTAGATTACAAGGCAATGGCACAGGCTTCTAGGAAAATTTATAGCGGGACAGGCTTTGAAAATTATGGAGTTCCCTTTGCAATGATAGTTGAAGCAGAACCGCTAGGTGCTAAGGTACAAATAGGAGATAAACTAGTGGAAGAGAGAGTAATAGAATACAATAGTAATCCACTAGAACAGATAATGGAAACCTACTCAGTAATACCTAAAAATGAAAATAGAATGAATGTGGTTCTAAATGCAATTGGAGAACTAAAAAATAGTAAGGTGCCGGTTATAGGAAATATAACTGGTCACATTAGTACTGCTACCTCAGCAGTAGATCCATTAATTATGTTAAAGATGCTAAGAAAAGAGCCAGAAAGAGCCTATAGTTTCTTTAAATTTATTAATAATTATCTTATTGAATATGCTAAAGAAAGTATTAATGCAGGAGCGGATGTTATAGTTATTTCAGATCCTACTGCTACTGGAGAAATTTTAGGTGGTAAGAATTTTAGTAGATTTGCGGTTCCTCTTTATAAAGAGATAATCGATGCAATCCACAGCTTAAATGTACCTGTTATTGTACATATTTGTGGAAAGGCAAATACCATAATTGAAGGACTTAATTTAATCAATGCAGATGGGTATAGTTTTGACTCTATGGTAAATATGAGAAGTACAAAATCAATGCTTTCGGGAAGGCTTATGGGAAATGTAAGCACACAACTTCTCCATACTGGGGAAAAAGATAAGATAATCTCTATAACAAAAAATTGCATTGATTCAGGTGTAGATATAATTTCACCAGCCTGTGGTCTTAGCATGGGAACTTCTATAGATAATCTAAAAACCATGACAGATTACGTAAAGAGAGGAATATAAGACTAATGGTTAGTGTTAAATTTAAAAATGAAGATATAACAATAGAAGTAGAAAAGGGAACTAAATTATCAGAGTGTATAAGAATTGCTAACCTTTCCATTGAAACCCCATGCAATTGCATGGGGCTTTGTAATAAGTGTAAGGTAAAGGTTATAGGTGAGGTATCTCCACCTTCCGTAGCAGAGCAAAATTTTATTTTAGATGAAGAAAATATAAGGCTTGCATGTATAACAGAAGTAAAAGGTGATGTGGAAGTTGAGCTCATTAATACGAGTAAAGAGCTCAAAACAATAAATAGTGGACATAGTATAGAAGTTGAAGTTGATAATAATATACTAGATCTAGCCTCTGAAACTACTGATATACTTGGGGTAGCCATTGATATAGGTACCACAGGACTCTCCGCCTATTTGGTGGATTTACATAGTGGGAAGATCTTAAATAAAATTTCCACCTTAAATCCTCAAACAGAGTTTGGCTCCGATGTGCTATCAAGAATAGCCTTTGCTATTAATAATGAACGGGGAACTGAGATTTTAAGAGATTCTATAGTAAATGAAGTAAATAACATGGTTAAGAAGCTCGTAAGTAACAATTATGAAGTAGAAAATATATATAGAATAATGATAGCAGCCAACACTACCATGCTTCACTTTTTTGCTGCCGTTAATCCATCTTCTATAGCGAGAGCACCTTATAAAGCTACCTTTCTAAATAAAATGGATTTGGCTTCTAGTGAAATCGGCATTTCTATTAACAAAGAAGGTATCATAACACTTCTGCCCTCAGCTTCAGCTTATGTAGGCGCTGATATCTTAGCTGGAATTGTAGCTACTGATTTTTATAGAAAGAAAAATTCTTCTATTTTTATAGATATAGGTACCAATGGAGAAATAGTAGCTATATCAGAAGGGAAAATGGCAGCAACTTCAACAGCAGCAGGACCAGCCCTTGAGGGAATGAATATATCCTGTGGCTCAAGAGCAGAAGAGGGAGCAATAGATAGTTTTTCTATAGATGAGGAATATAATGTTTCATTCACTACCATAGGAAATAGTAAAGCTAAAGGAATTTGTGGCAGTGCCCTTATAGATATTGCAGCGCATATGGTGGAAAAAGAAATCATACTTAAGAGTGGAAGATTCAATAAGAATTTGAATGATAAAATCTCAGATAAAGTTAGAGATAAAAAGTTTTATATAACAGAGGATATATATATATCCCAAAAGGATATAAGACAAATACAATTGGCAAAGGGAGCTATTGCAGCTGGAATGTCAATGCTACTTAAGGAAATTAATATTGCCTTGGAAATGGTAGAGGAAGTTGTTATTGCAGGAGCCTTTGGTTATCATATAAATGCAGAGAGCATAAAAACAATTGGGCTGATACCTAAGGGATTTAAAGGAGAGATTACTTTTGTAGGGAATTCTTCTATTGAAGGGGCAAGACTTGCATTAATAAATAAAGGTATACTAGAAACTATCATAAGTTTTGAAGATAAAATAGAAGTGGTTGAGTTATCTACAAAGGATACTTTTCAAGATTATTTTGTAGAGGCATTGAGTTTCTAAATTGAGGTGAAAAAATGATAAAAATAGATGTGGTTTCAGGTTTCCTCGGATCAGGAAAAACAACTTTAATAAAAAGCTTACTAAAAGCCTATGAGAATGAAAAAGTTGTATTAATTGAAAATGAATTTGGAGAAATCGGCATAGATGGAGATATAATTGAAAGAGAAGGTTTTGAAGTTTTTGAAATTTCCAGTGGATGTATTTGCTGTATTATGAAAAAAGACTTTCAAGTAGTGCTTTCTAGAATTATAGAAGAGTTCAATCCAGATAGGATTATAGTGGAACCCACGGGAATAAGTATCTTAAGTGAGATTATTGATATCTTGAGTAGTAAAGAAGTTTCAAAGCAGTGTAGTATAAATTCATTAATAACCGTGATAGATAGTATAAACTATCTTGAGCAATGTGATGTTTTTGGTGAGTTTTTTGAAGATCAGATAAGCAATGCTGAGACTTTGATATTAAGCAAAAGCCAATTTGTAGAGCCGGAAAAAGTAGAGAAAATCATAGAATCCTTAAGAGAAATTAATTCAAAAGCAGAAATTATAACTTCAAATTGGAGTAATTTTTCCTTTAATGAAATCAAGGGACTATTAGAACAAAATATTAAGGTAGAATTTAAAGAACTGTTTCATACAGAGTATAAGCCTTGTAAGGAAAATAAATTTAAAGCCATTGGCATAGAAACCTCTAAAAAATTTACAAAGGAAGAGCTAGAAGAGATTTTGAAGGAATTAAAAGAATCTAAATATGGTGAAGTTCTGCGAGGTAAGGGTTTTTTAAAGGGTGTAAATTCGTTTCTAGAATTTAGTTATACCAATGGACTATATATAATAGATGAAAATAAAATCAAATCTAGTGGTAAACTTTGTTTAATAGGACAAAACTTAAATGAGGAAGAGCTAAACAAACTCTTCAAGACTAAAGTTGGAGGAATGTTTCATTGGTTGAAATTTTAATAGATAGTTTTAAGGATACCATAAGAGTAGTTCCATTAATGTTTATTATATTTTTATTAGTGGACTATTTAATGGTAAAAGTAAATAAGGATAATAAACTTATTAATAAGTTGTCAAAGTATGATTATGTTGGTGGAAGCTTACTTGGAGTAATACCGCAATGTGGTATACCCGTGGCAATGGCAAGACTTTATAGTAATGGACATATTACTCTTGGAATGCTTGCAGCGGTTTTTATTTCAAGTTCAGACGAAGCATTAATAATAATTGGAGCGCACCCAGAAAAACTCAGTTTTATGTTTAAGTTAATTTTTGCAAAGATAGTCATAGCTATAGCATCAGGATTTATTATCAATTTACTTATAAAAGAAAAAAGAAATAGAATTAAGGGTTGCACCATTAATTGTGACTGCCCTAAATGTAGGCGAAACAAAAACATCCTAGTTCATAACTTAATTTACACTGCTAGAATTACTATTTTTTTAATAATCACAGTATTTATCATAAATTTTGGTGTAGATAAGCTTGGAGAAGAAAGTATTCATGCAATACTTGGAAAGAACACATATCTTCAACCTGTTTTTGCATCTTTAATTGGAATGATCCCTAGTTGTTTCTCCTCTTTAGTGCTTGCTGAGGGCTTTATTAAAGGGGCTATAGGGGTTGGTCCATTAGTGGCAGGCTTATGCGCAAATAGCGGGTATGGAGTGCTTATATTGATGAAGGAGCTACCACTAAAAAAGACAATAAAAATTATTATGCTAATTCAAGTAATTAGCATCACTATCGGAGAACTAATTTATATTTTTGGGGTGAGATAATATGGAATATAATATTGAATTTAAATGTGAAGGTGACAATTTAGAGATAATACCAGATAGCATAGCAAATAACACAGGAATAACTTTTCCGAGAGCTCACACAGAAAATGCATTAATGTGTCTTCTGGCTAAGGAACTTAAAAATCATAAGAAGGATAGTATATGTAGAGTGCCATTTTGCGTAACTGTTGAGGCAGAAGCTCTAGGCGGAAACATAAAACTAGGAGACATGAAAATTGGGCCTAGAGTGGATCAATATGCCTTTGCGACCATCGAGGAATTAGAAAGTATTAAAAATATTGATTTTACTAGTGGCAGAATAAAAGAGGTTTTAGAAGCAGTTGAAAAGCTTAGTAAAGAGGGAGAATGTGTTACCTTAAGTGTTGAGGGACCTTTCACTATTCTATCTTCTATCATAGATCCAATGGTTTTTTATAAAGGGATAAGAAAGAACAAAGAAAAAATAGATGAATTCTTAAAGGTACTAGAAGATAATATTGTGAATTATATTATAGAAGGCATAAAAAAAGGTGCAAAGATAATCTCCTATGGCGATCCTGTAGGCTCTTTAGATATTGTTGGACCGAAGGTATATGAGCAGTATAGTGGGAAAATCACTTATAATATATTAAAAAGAGTAGAACCTTACCTTGAGAATTCAGTAATACATCTGTGTGGTAAAACCTCAACGGCTTTTGAAAAGTTTAATCTTAGTGTTTCAAAGGCAATTGAGTTTGAGAAAGAAATAACTTATGGTGAGGCTATAAATAAAATATTACAAGAAAGAAAAGATGTAAAATTCATTGGAAACTCTTGTATCAAAAGAACACCATTTATTATGAAAAAGCCAGTGGTGTGGGAGATAAAGCTTTTATAAAAGGTGCCACCCACATGGCAAGTGGCATCTTTTAGAGTGTAAAGTTTACTTTACAGAAAAAATTCTAGATAGATAAATAAAAGTAAAAAAATCAGTTAACCAACCAATGGGTTATCTGATTTTTTTCGCTCATATGATACTATTTTTTCATTTCTTGTTTTCCAGTAACTTTACTTGTAGCGTCCATTTTGAATGTAGATTTAGCTTCATCAGTAGTAAAATATACATTTCCGTCAACTGTAGCATCTATAAGTTGGAAGCCATTAGCAGAAACATAAAGATCACCTTTAAAAGTTCCATGTTCTATAGTGCCATTAGGACTTTTCATTGTAAGCTTTGGAACAGCCAAAGTGTATCTAGCAGTTATGTTACGGTTTGCATCTTGTGCATATGGAGCTAACTTACGTTTTACAATGTCTTTTCCAGCAGTATCTTTTTTGCCATTTTTAAAATTACCCTCAACTACAAGATCTTTATTAATAGTTAAATCCTGTGTTATGGCAATAATCCATGTACCAGTAGGACTAATGGCTTTTTCAAAAGCGGCTTCAGTATTTACTATTGAAGCTGTGGTTACTACATTTGGTGTCGTTGTGGATGGTGTTGTTGTTTGTGGAGTTGTTACTGTTGGTGGAGTTGTCACAGTTGGTGTTTTCACTGGTGTTTTAGTACAACCCACAAATAATAAGGTCACTACAGATGATGCTAATAATATGTTTTTTACTTTCATTACAAATCCTCCTTGTTATATATAGTTTTAACTTCAAATGTAGTATAACCAAAATAATAAAAATTAATGTTTAAGGTTTATTTAATATATTCTTTTAATAAAGATGTTAAATCCCCCATAGGTACATCACCAAAATTACTTACAATTATAGCTGTAGTATTTGCTTCTACATTTCTAAGTATGTAGCTTCTATATCCATTACCTACACCATAATGTTCATAGTAAGATTTTTCATTTGAATCTTTATATATATACCAGCCATAACCATAGCTATTTTCATAAGGTGTATACATCTTCTCATAAGATTCTTTACTTATAAGTTTTTTATCTGTCAAAGCCTTATCCCATTTTATTAAATCTTCTACTGTAGAACAGAGACCTGAAGATCCACGGACTACTCCAACATTTGTTTCAGTCCAAGATATTTCTGCTTTGTCCTTTTGAGAAGTTAAATACCCTACAGCTAAGTTATCAATAAAAGAATTTTCATTTTGAAAGCCAGTGTTTTTCATATCTAGTGGGCTAAAAATGTTTTCAGCAAAATAGGCATCTAAAGTTTTACCAGATGCTTTTTCGATAATATAACCTAATAAAATATATCCTGTATTGCTATAACCAAAACTTGAGCCTGGTATGGAGGCAAGAGTTACTTCCATTTTTTTTGCAACATCGGGGTCTATTTTATTTGAAGGCCTAAA
>JAJYBA010000168.1 GCA_021779235.1 Bacillota bacterium | reverse complement strand
TAGTGCAGTTGGATATAACAAAACTATAACCTTGGATTTAATTCTGCCTTCTGAAATGCTCAACGATACTAATCAGATATATATTTACAATAATAATGGTAAAAATGACACTGCCGAAATAATAGGCATTGAAACTGGAGTAAGCAATGTGGTTCGGAGAATAGTGGAAGGCGACCTTATAAGAATATATAGTGATAAGGAATGTAAATATAAATTAGGGGAAGGTAAAGTAACTAGAGAGAAGAAGGCGTTAATTCAAAAAATGGATTTAGATGCTTATGGAAAAAGTATTTGGGTTACTGTAACTAGAATTGGAAGAGCTGAAAGTGCACCAACGGAGGTTAGACAATCGGAAGCACCAATCATAAAAGAAAATGCGGCTAAAGACAATGATAGCGCAAATTTAGGGGTGGATGTAAGGGATTTCACAGTTACTAATTGGATACCTTCAGTTAAAAATAATCCTTTAACACAATATATTTATATTTTACCTTCTAAAACTGTATTAGATATGAAAAATTTCGAAGCTAAGGATAATTTAAATGGAGTTAGCGCTAATTCTTGGGATGGAACGCAACTGTATAATAAATTAATTGACGATAAATTAGAACTTCGCAAATTGGATAGTAAGAAAGCTTTATTAAAAGCTCAAAATTATGATGTGTATGTAGCAACTGAGTATTCTGGATTTGGTAGCCCTGATGTGGACGGAAGAGTTCCCAAAGTTTTTGGTAAGATATCAAGCGACACCCCTTCCATTGTATTGGTTAAGGAAGAGATGTTACCTAAAAAGCCAATTATAAATGAATTGAGGGTGACAAAAGGAACAGAAATTACATTAACTGCTGCTCCTGCTCTAGGGGAAACAGCTTGGCTTATACCTAAAAATGACCTTGATAAAGTAAAAGGATGGAAATGGGAAGACAAGGATAAGAAAGATAGTGATGGAAATCCGTGGTGGCAAGGACTTTCATCATGGGATGATAAAGGTGGTACTGATCCTTATGATCCATTTAAAGCGTTGGCACTCCAAGGAGAAGATGTTACAAAATTAGTTGGAGATGGGGTTAATAAAATTATCAAAGCACCGCTTGGTATGGATGATGGGTTAAACTACGTTGATAAAGAGTACAAGTTATTTATTGTAAATGGGGTAGGAGCTTCTCTAGAAGGAGGTTCGTCTACAAAAGAAACAGATGACAGCATTATAGTAGATAATCAAAAATCAACACTAGCTCTCTTATCAAATATAGTTGTAAAAGCAGGAGAACCGATTATAGTTAAAACTTCAGAAAATCCAAACATGCCTGGAGAGTCTGAAGAAGCACGAGTATTTATTGTTAGAGATTACGATAGCATAATTACCATTAAACAACTTGAGAATTCAGTAAAGGTTGGAAATGGAAAAGTAATCAAGGTGCAAAATAAAACTTCATATAAAATAGATACAACGGGACTAGAAGCTGCTTTGGATAGTATTGAACCAAATTATACCATCGTAGTAGTAGATAATGCTGGTAATGTTTCACCAGCATATTATGTTAACATTATGCTTAAGACTGATGAATTAAATGCTCTATTAAAGGAGACTTATGACAAATTGGCAAGTGCAGGTGCAGCCAACATTACGAATAAAGATACTTTGAGCAAAATGAATAGTTTAGTGTCTTACCTACCTAGCGTGGAAAAAATTATTAATAATGCGGAAGAAACTAAAAAAGAGAGCCAAAAGAATATAACGGCTGCTTTTAAGAATTTAAGAAGTAAACTTTCATATTTTTTAAATTCACCAGAGGGATCTAAAGCGCCTATACTAACGGATGATATAGACGTAGATGCTCCAACGTATCAATGGACGTATCCTAATGTGACGGCAGTAACTGCTAGTTCAATAACATTAAATATTCAAGTAAAAGAAGATGCCACAGCTTACTATGTAGTGATGCCGGCAGATTCTCAAGTTCCAGATCATAAACTATTATTAAGTAATAATGTATTGAGTGATAAGATACCACTTGTAAAAGGAATACCACATTCCGAAGTTATAGATATAAGTGGATTAAAATCAAATACAAAATACATTGTATATATAGTGTTGGTAGATGTGAAAAATGATGTTTCTGGATCATATGAGAAATATAATTACTCTACAGTTGAAAGTCGAGAATTTAAGACTCCATAGACCTAGTTCTTAGAATGAAAAAAAGCTATATAGAATTAAAAGATGTTTAGAATCTATTATAATATTATTAAATATAGAAATAACAAAAGAGTCTTGATGAAAATCAAGGCTCTTTTTGTATAATATAGTTAATTTAATAGACAAATTACAACAATAATGTATAATATAATAGTAGATTCTATAAAAAAATAAATAACATAAAAATTACTAACAAAGAAACATAACCTTTGAAACTGGCATCTTAACACTGAAACATAGCAGTTTGAATTTAAAAGTTAATTAGATTAATGAAAATTAATTAAAAACATATTCACGAACATAAATAAATAGTATATAATAAGATTAATAAAGTCGAATATATTAAGTTTAAAAAATAAATTCGGCGAATTTTTAGTAAAATATAAGGTTTTGAGAAGGAATTTTGCATTATATGTCTAACTAATACACTAAGGGAGATGGTGATTGTGAATATAAATGGAAGTTCTATAAGTGAAAATACGTATAACTTGCTGAAGAAGAGCATGGACGCTTCCGCATTGAGAGGTAAAGTTATTGCAAATAACATTGCAAATATAAATACAAAAGGTTATAAAAAGCTCTATGTTACATTTGAAGAGACCTTAAATGATAGCATGGGTGAAAATACATTGAAAACTGATAATAATAAACATTTACAGACGGGTAGTAGCAGCGGAGAAATTGCAGTTCAAAGAGACGAGAGTACTAGCATGAGACAAGACGGTAATAACGTTGATATAGACTTAGAGATGACTAATCAAGCAGCAAATACATTAATGTATGATGCACTGGTTAAACAAGTTAACAGTAAGCTTTCACTTACAAGTTATATTATAGGGGGAGGGAAATAGTAGATAATGAATAATATTTTTAATGGAATGAGAATAAGTTCAAGTGGGTTAACAGCAGAAAGACTAAGGATGGATACTATAGCTTCTAATATAGCAAATGCAACTACTACTAGGGGCGAAAATGGACAACCATATATAAGAAAAATAGCCGTATTTCAAGAGAATTTACAACAGGAATTAGATAAAACTAGTGGCACATACAAGACAAGCTTTAAAGGAGTTAAAGCTGTTGGTATAGAAGATGATAAATCTCCTTTAAGACGAGTATATGATCCATCCCATCCAGATGCAGATAAAGAGGGATATGTGACTATGCCTAACGTAAATATTTTAAATGAAATGGCAGATATGATCGCATCTACTAGAGCATATGAGGCAAATGTAAATTCTATAAATGCTCAAAAAAGTATGTTTTCTAAAGCCTTAGAAATAGGTAAATAGGAGAGTGATTTATGAATATTAATGCTTATATAAACAATACAAAAATATTTAATGAAATTCAGAAGAACACTGTAGAAGGCGACAAGAAAAGTAATAATTTTTTAGATACTTTAAAAGAAAAATTAAATGAAGTAAATGATAAACAAATAGAAGCAGACGACCTTACTCAAAAGTT
>JAJYBA010000022.1 GCA_021779235.1 Bacillota bacterium | reverse complement strand
TTCAACCTCTACAGAAATACTTTCTTTTGGATAGACAATGGCTTCCTCAAGAAATTCTGAAGACATTAATGCACTTGCCATAACGAAATCCTTAAAAGAATTTTGTAATTCTTCTTCAACTTGCTTTCGTAGTTCATTGTTATGTTTTATAAGCTCAATAAATCTTCTCATGAGTTCATCTTGTTTATCCTTTAATAATTTATGTCCACGAGTCGCTGTACCTAGCCTTTTTTTAAGTTTAGTAAGCTCCATTCTAGTGGGATTGACATTTAACCTTGCCATTTTTACTCACCCACTTTATTAGGTAAGTACTTTTCAAGATATTCATCTCTAATTCTCTTAAGTTCAGTTCTTGGTAGTATAGATAGAAGCTCCCATCCTAAATTTATTGTTTCCTCAATGGTTCTATTGATTCCAAATCCTTGGGATACATACTGCTTTTCAAAAGCATCTGCAAATATTGCATATTTTTTGTCTGCATCCGATAAGGCTGACTCTCCTAAAATAACTGCTAACTCTTTTGCTTGCTTGCCTTGAGCATAGGCAGCAAATAATTGGTTCATTGTATCAGCGTGATCTTCTCTTGTTTTATTTTTACCTATACCCTTATCCTTAAGTCTTGATAATGAAGGTAGAACATCTACTGGAGGCATAATACCTTTTTTATTAAGTTCCCTACTTAAAATAATCTGTCCTTCAGTTATATAGCCAGTTAAGTCAGGAATAGGATGAGTTATATCATCTTCTGGCATTGTCAGCATAGGTATTTGAGTTATGGAACCTTCAAGTCCTTTAATTCTACCTGCTCTTTCATATAACGTAGAAAGGTCAGTATAAAGATATCCTGGATATCCACGTCTACCTGGAACCTCTTTTCTTGCAGCTGAAACTTCACGTAGAGCCTCACAGTAATTCGTAATATCAGTCATAATTACAAGTACATGCATTCCTCTTTCATAGGCAAGATATTCAGCTGTAGTTAGAGCCATTCTAGGTGTTGCTATTCTCTCAATGGCTGGGTCATTTGCAAGATTCATAAATAATACAGTTCTATCTATTGCACCAGTATTCGTAAAATCATCTACGAAGAATTGTGCTTCTTCAAAAGTTATTCCTATGGCTGCAAATACAACAACAAATTTTGAATCTGAATTTAATACCTTAGCTTGCCTTGCTATTTGAGCCGCAAGCTCAGCATGTGGAAGACCTGATCCAGAGAACACTGGTAATTTTTGTCCTCTTACTAAGGTATTAAGTCCGTCTATAGCAGAAATACCTGTTTGAATAAACTCTGACGGATAGTCTCTTGCTACAGGATTTAATGGTTCTCCATTTATATCTAATCTCTTATCAGGAATAATTTTAGGTCCACCATCTTTAGGCCTACCAAGTCCATCAAAGACTCTTCCAAGCATATCTTCTGAAACGCCAAGTTCCAGTGGTCTTCCTAAAAATTTAGCCTTACTCCCCTTTAAATTAATTCCTGCAGAACTTTCAAATAACTGAACCATTGCTTTATCTTCACTTATTTCAAGTACTTTTCCACGGCGAATCTCACCATTTTGTAATTCTATTTCTACTAGTTCATCATAACTTACACCTTGAACTTTCTCTACAACCATAAGGGGTCCTACAACTTCTGAAACGGTTCTATATTCTTTAATCATTAATAACCCCTCCTTCCGTTATTAATTTTTCTACTTCCTTAGATAAATCCATATATATATCATCAATTTTTGACATTTCAGTTTCTGAAATATATTTTGCTCTTGCTATTTTATCTCTTACTTCCATATCTAATATCTTATTTAAATAGACTCCTGCTGTAAGTGCTTTTTCTGCTTCAACTTGGAAGGCTAAAACTAATTTTAACATTTTATGTTGTTTATCTAAAGATGAATAAGTATCAATCTCATGGAAGGCATTTTGTTGCAGGTAATCTTCTCTAATTGACTTTGCAACCTCTAATTTCAATCTATCTTTTTCAGAAAGGGCATCTATACCTACAAGTCTTACTATTTCTTCAAGTTTTGATTCTTCTTGCAGAATAATCATAGCTTTAATTCTAAGCTGCGTCCAGTCCTCTGCAACTTTCTCATCCATCCACTTACCTATCTTATCTAAATAAAGTGAATAAGAATCTAGCCAATTTATTGCTGGAAAATGTCTCCTGTATGCAAGTTGTGCATCTAGTCCCCAAAACACCTTAACTATTCTTAGTGTACCTTGAGTAACTGGCTCTGATAAGTCTCCTCCTGGAGGTGATACTGCACCAATAACTGTAAGTGCTCCTATCCTTTCGCTATCTCCAAGGCAAACTACCTTTCCTGCTCTCTCATAAAAATCAGCTATACGCGAACCTAGGTATGCTGGATACCCCTCATCACCTGGCATCTCCTCAAGTCTTCCTGACATTTCCCGAAGTGCTTCTGCCCAACGAGAAGTAGAATCTGCCATTACTGCTACGGAGAATCCCATGTCTCTAAAATACTCTGCAATAGTTATGCCTGTATATACAGAAGCTTCTCTAGCTGCAACGGGCATATTAGAGGTATTTGCGATTAGAACTGTTCTTTTCATTAAAGATTCACCTGTTTTTGGATCTTTAAGTTCTGGGAACTCGTTCAAAACATCTGTCATTTCATTTCCACGTTCACCGCAGCCTATGTAAACAACTATTTCTGCATCTCCCCATTTTGCAAATTGATGCTGAACTACAGTTTTTCCACTTCCAAAAGGACCTGGAACACATGCAGTACCACCCTTTGTTACTGGAAAAAAGGTATCTATTACTCTTTGACCTGTAACTAGTGGCTCTATTGGATTTAATTTTGATGCATAGGGTCTTCCACGTCTAACTGGCCATTTTTGCATTAATGTAATTTGTTTAATACCTACTGAAGTTTGCACTTCTGCTATTATTTCTTCTATAGTAAACTCTCCACCTTTTATAGAAGTTATAGTCCCAGAGATTCCATTAGGTATCATTATTGTTTGAGTAATAACACTGGTTTCCACAACTGTGCCTATGGCAAATCCGCCTGAAACTTCATCCCCAACCTTAGCAGTAGGAATGAAATCCCATCTCCTTTTTCTATCTAAAGGCGTAACATTTACACCTTTGGTTAAGAAATTACCAGCTATAGCTCTTATTGCATCAAGAGGTCTTTGAATACCATCAAACATTGATTCCATAAGTCCTGGCCCAAGTTCCACACTAAGTGGTTCCCCAGTTGACTCTACTGGGTCTCCTGGTTTTAGTCCTGATGTTTCCTCATATACTTGAATGGAGGCTCTATCTCCTCTCATTTCGATAATTTCGCCAACAAGACCTTTTTCGCCAACCTTAACTACGTCATATATATTAGCTTCATCCATATCTTTTGCAATGACTAATGGACCTGAAACTTTTACAATTTTACCGATTTTCAAGATATCTCCCTACCTTTCTATAAAATATTTACGCCCACTGCTTTTTCCACATTATCTCTAATTCTTTGCATTCCTATATTTAGTGAGCCTTGATTACTTGGTATTAATATAACCGCAGGAAGCATCTGTCTGTTATATCTTTTTATAGTTTCATCTAGATGCTGAGCTATCTGCTCTGTAACAAATATAACTGCATAATTACTTAATGCCATTTTATCTATTGCTTTTCTAGCTTCTTCAACTTCAATAACAGGATATACGTCAATTCCAAGAGCTTTAAAAGCAAGTATTGAATCTTTATCTCCAACTACTCCTACTTTATGCATAAACATCACGCACCCTTTCTCTTATAACAGCCGTATCAAAATTATTTAATTTTCCAACCATAATTATTCTTATTATTTTTATTTCTGTTTCCTTAGCTGCGATGTAAGCAAAAATTGGCTCAGGTCCAAAAGTAACATATTTAGCAGTTTTTAAAGTTTTCATAATATAATTTTCTGAAAGCTTTTCAAGAACTGACAGTTTACCGGTTTTCATATATTCATCTAACCCCAGTCTTACGATTTCTCCATACTTTGAGGTCGCGAATTTGGCTGCCATATTTTCAATTGGGTCCTCAAATGCTCTTAATAAAACATCGCTAGCTATATATCCACCGTTAAGGATGACTTCTTTTAAAAATTTTACATCCTTTTGTTGTTTCTTTAATCTAATAATTGACTTTATATTAGAAAAATCAACATTTCTCTTAATACTATCAATTATAAAATCATTTTTTGTTTCATCTGCTCTAGCCAACATGTCTATATACATATATTGATCTAAAATAATATCTATCTTTTGAGGATCTTTAATTTCATGATAGACATTTTCAACTTCAAGTATAGCTTCTCTCATCTTAGGGTTTAATTCCTTATATTCCGAACTAGTCATGTAAATCTTTAATTCCTCAATATCCACTGTACCTACTGGAATTACCATATGAGAAAAGTCCTTATTTAAAGCCCGTCCTTTTAACATTACCTTGATATTATGATAATCATATTTTAAACTCATAATGTCTACTATAACAGGGTCTGGAGAAACTTGATACATAAGCGAATATACTCTTTTTAACTCCTCCTTAAGTAGGATATCGTAGTCCTCTGCTCTTTTTACATTCCCCATCAAACTTGCATATTCAGTTTCCTGCAAGATCTTAAGAACCTCTTCTGCAGATGGACTATCAATCATTCTCTCAATCTTTACCTTATTAAGGAGTCTTTTTTCTAATACTCTTAGCCTAGCCACAGCTTGTGTAAAATTCATCCTATCCATATATGGCTATCCTCCTTGTTTTGCTCCGGAGTAGATAACAATTATGAGTTGTTATCTTCCTTAATTTTAATTGAATCATCATCTTCAATGCTATAACATCAACGACTTCAGAAAGAAATTTATTATCTCACTGAAGCTTTGTTTTTATAGTATGCAAGCATAATCTATAAGGTAGCAGACTTTCCTTCTGAAATGTCGTTAAACAGTTCTTTAACAATTTTTGATTCAAGCTCATCTCTTAAGGAATTAACTAAACTTTCAAAAGTATTGTTAATCTCTATACCCCTTTTAATTACTATAAATCCACTTTTTATATCCCTTACTTCAGAACTCAACTTTATTTCTCCCATTTTCCCTGAAGCTTTTAGTGCTATATTTATTTCTGATAAATATTCTTCACTTACAATGGTTCTACATTTCCCAGGGAGTACCATTTCTTCATTTCCGACTATTGGCATTGACAAAAGATATCTTTTTATAAGCTCTAAATATTCTGAATCATCTATTGTTAAAAGCTTTTCTAATGCCACCCCAAATACCTTATCTATCATTTTTTGCATAGCTACTAACTTTTCATTTCTCACCGTAAGCTGAGCATTTGATATAATCCTTTGCTTCACAGTACTCGCTTCAATTTTAGCTTTTTCCACCATCTGCGCCTCTATGTCTTTGGCACCTTTTACTTTACTTTCTATCATTAAAGCTTCATTATGCTTAGCTTCCTTTAAAATAGATTCTGCTTTAATATTAGCATCCTCTACTATTTTAGAAGATAAATTATCTAAATTTGACATATCTCCACATCCTCTAACTTCTTAGTTTTAAAATTAGAATGTCTTACTTACTAAGATAATTGAAACAACGAATGCTAAAATCGCATATGTTTCAACCATTGCTGCAAATATAATTGCTTTTGTACTGTGTTCTGGATTTTTAGCTAATATTGATATACCAGCGGCAGCTGTTTTAGCCTGAGATATTGCTGAGAAATATCCTACGAAGGCTATTGGTAAACAAGCCATAAATAAGTAGAATCCCATATCTAAAGTCATTGCTGTAGCTAATTTAAACGCTACCATAAGTCCTATAACAAAACCATAAAGTCCTTGTGTACCTGGTAATAATTGAAGAATAAGTACTTTACCAAATTTTTCTGGTTCTTCGGTTACAAGCCCTGTAGCTGCTTCACCAACTAACCCTACACCTCTTGCTGATCCAATACCCGGTAAAATTACCGCTAAAATCATACCTAATGCTGCAAAAATATATCCACTATTTTTAACCATAAATTCCATCCATGTCATAATTAATTCCTCCTTAAATTTGCTTTTCTTTTTTTACATAAATATATTGATTTCTTGATTTAAATACTTTGAAGGCTTTTCCTCCACCTTCATAAAATTTACTAAAGTATTCTACATATTGAAGTCTTGCACTATGAACAAAAGCTCCCAGCGCACTTAGAAGCAAGTTAAATATTTGCGCAAACACAAATATAAACACTCCAAAAATAATATTAAAGGGTGAAGGTATCATTCTAATAAGCATATTAAAGGCTGCCGCTATAAACCCACCAGCAAGACCAATTGCCATGAGTCTTGAATATGAAACCAAGTCCCCTATATAGCTAGATATACCATATAAACCATATAGACCAGCACCAAGTTTTGCGCCTATGCTTTTATTTTGCCTTCCTTGAGTTAATACTAGTCCAACCATTCCAACTATCATAACCCATTTACCTATATTGATTACATCTGGACTTAATCCTATCTTTGCTCCACCTAATAATACAAATGCTCCAGTTAATGCACAATACCATGTTAAAACATCATAAATAGCATCCATTGGCTTTCCATCTCTAATTAACATGTACCCTCTAACTCCAAGTCCAAAATAAATGTGAATTGCACCCATTACTACAGATATAACTAATATAGTCATTAAATCCTCTGCTGGGTTTAATAAACTTTTAAATTTAATTAGATCTCCAAAGAAACTACCATAAATAAATCCTGCCACTGCTGTTGGTATACTAAGCCAAAAGAAGAACTTAACAAATCTTCGTTGTCCTTCATCTAAATTGAATTTCTTTAATGCAAGTGCTGAAGCTATGAACAGTACTATGCCATATCCAATATCCGCTAACATCATTCCAAAGAATGCCATATAAAAAGGTGTAAGTAGTGGTGTTGGATCAATCTCTGAATATTTAGGTAAACTGTACATTGAGGTTATTAATTCAAAAGGCTCTACCAGCGCATTATTTTTTAAAAGTATAGGAACATCTTCATGTTCACTAGTAGCTTCTTCCATTTCTAAATATAAATCTTCTTTAGTTATAGATTTGATGGTATTTTCTAAATGTTCAGAAAACTCCGTTGGCACCCAGCCTTCTATAGCTATTACACTATCTGTTTTCAAGAAATTTCTACAAGCTGAAGCCTTTATATGTTTATTGGATAAGTATTCATATACTATTTTAAAATCCTCTAAATACTTACAGTCTTGTTTTATTTCTGCATTTATTCTTTCTTCATCTTTAGATATCTCTTCTAATCTTTCATTAAAGGCTTGTACCAACTGGGATGGGATTCCATCATATTTTAAATTAATTGCATTGAAGCTATGAAGTTTAAGTATTTCTTTAGCTGCATTTTCATAATCCTTATGTGTTAAAAGAATTACATATATTTCTCCTTTTACTTCACTAATAACTTCTAAGTAGGAATATGGAATTTCTCTTTCTAATTTTTCTCTAAAAGTAGCTTTAAAAGCTTTTGGCAATGATCCCATTAGGAATGTTGAAGACTTTAATGCTCTTAATTCCTTAAAAGTAGCATCTAATGATATCCAAGGAGCTAATACTTCTATTTCGGAATTGATTTTAGATTTTTCATTCTTCATTTGAAGTAGTTCATTATCTTTTTCTTTTAGCTTTTCATAGTTTTCTTTATAATTTGATTTTTTAGCTAAGCTTTCTAACTCCTCATAATTTAATATACTTTTACCCTTAACTAAAGATTTTATAGTGCCTTCCTTTTCTGTATACTTAAGTAATAGCTCAAGGGCAAATTTTACTTTAGCCTGTTCACCTTCTAAATAAGAAATTTTTTCATTTTCTGAATCTTTTACAAGAGATTGCAAATGTTCTTCGGCTCTTTCTTGTAGGTTTACAAATTGAACATTTTCAAATCTGTGAAGGCTATCTAGCAAAGCTTCTTTCTGTGATTCAAAGGCAAACAAGGTAAATTTACTCATTTTAACTATTGCCATTATTTTTCACTATCCTCTCAACCACTGTGTTAACAGCCCTTTCAAATCTTTCACTTTCTAAATTAAGTATACTTTCTACCTCTGCTCTACCTTTTTCGAAAATTGGTTCAGACTTTCTTTTACCTTCTTCTTTAGCATTTTCAATAATTTTTTTAGTTTCTTCTCTGGCAGCATCCAAAACCCTTTTGTACTGAACCTCAGCTTCAATTTCAGATCTTTTTAATATATCCTTACTCCCTAAAATTGCCTTGTTTACAATATCTGCTGCTTTTTCCTCTGCCTCTTTAATACTTTTTATTGCCTCTAATGCCAAAATATCACCACCTTTTTTCTAAAAAGACACATTCAAACAAAAAACAAGTCAGCATACTAGTCTATTTTACGTCATTCTTCATCGGCAGAACCCGCTAATAGTAGAACTAGCAAGATCATCTGTCTCTTTACGTGGCTAAAAATATCCGTGGCATATTCAACTTGTTATTTATTTTCATGTGCCTATTTACTTATAATGAATATAGTATTGATTACAACTTGATTATACTTACTTTTAATGTAAATTTCAACTTATTTCTTTCCACAATTTACATTTTCTGAAATTAGTTCATTTTGTATTCTAAAACTCAAGTCTAAAGCGACTTATGTTTTTAAATTTACTAATTTAGCCTTTTTCAAATTCTAAACTAAAATGTAGGTTATGTCTTTTATATTTTCTTCATCATTAATATCATAAACTAAATATCGTTCTTCTTCACAAATAGTATTATTTTTTATATAGTCTAAAACATTAATCATATATTTTTCAACGTGAGTATTATTTACATTACTTATAGTATTATTTTGTAACAACTTTTCTTTGATTTTTCTTTCTATTTCCTTATCTACATCTCTAACTAGAAAATCTGGAAGCCATTTCTTTTTGTTATATTTAAGATAGTCATATTTAACAATCTCTTTTAGTACAAAACTTTCCTCTTTAAGTTTTTCTTCATTAAATTCAATAAAAATTTTATAGTAATCTACTGAAGAAATATTTCTATTTAAATATCCTTTCTCATAAAAAAATAACCCAAGCTCATAGTAGAATTCAAATGGAGTATCAAATCTTTGAACAAAATATTTTAAAATAGTTTTAAACTTTTGAGAATTATAGTATTTATCCACCATTTCTTCAACTCTTTTTAAAAGGATGATTTCCTCATAACTTATATCCTTAGTTTTAAGCACCTCATAAGGGGTATAGTTTGAGTGCACAATTCCCCATTTCTCTACTTCGTCCTTCATAGGCGCGCCTTTTAATATTTTTAAAAATCCAAGTTGTATTTCGTCTGGGGCTATGATGTACAAATCATTAAAAGACTTTTTAAAGGATTCATAGTTTTCCCCTGGAAGCCCTGCAATTAAATCTAAATGTTGCTTTATATTGCCGTATTTATTTAGCTCCATAACTTGCTTTTTTATATCCTCAAAAACTACAAATCTATTTATATTTTTTAATACTTCATTATTTGTGGTCTGAACCCCAACTTCAAATTGAAATCTACCCTTTGGAGCTTTCTCTAAAAGTTTAAGCTGCTTATCGTTTAATATATCAGCTGAAATTTCAAAATGGAAAGTGGTCTGCGTATCTAAATCCATTAAATATTCCCAAATCCCCATAGCAAATTCATCATTACAATTAAAAGTTCTATCAACAAATTTTATAAGCCTAACCTTTCTATCTATTAAAACTTTTAAATCCCTCTTAACTCTTTCTGTATCCATAAACCTAACTCCACGTATAGTTGAAGAAAGGCAATACTTACAGTTAAAAGGGCATCCACGTGATGCTTCAAAATATACTATTTTGTTATTTAAATCATCATCATAAGTGTATGGAAAAACAAGCTTATTTAAATCCATAAGTTTTCTTTTTCCACCATAAAATATTTCACCATTTTCTTTAGAGTATAAACCTTTGACATCTTTAAGACTTCTGTTTCCTATTGTACATTCTATAAATTCTCTGAAGGTTTCTTCCCCTTCTCCCTCAATTAAATAATCTGCAAAACTATCTTTTAAATACTTTTCACTGTCAAAGGATACTTCAGGCCCACCATATAACAATTTTATATTGTTATCTATAAGTTTAATTAAATCAGATATCTGTTTAACATAATCCTTATTCCATATATAACAAGAAAAAGCCACTATATCTGCTTTTTCAGATATAATTTCTTGAACAATCCTCTCTACTCTATCATTTATAGAAAACTCTTTTATAATACATTCATAATCCAAATCTTCAGTAAATGTTTTTAAATATCTAATTGCAAGGTTACTATGTGTAAATTTGGAGTTAACTCCCACTAGTGTTAGTTTCATCTTTTGTTTTTCCTCTCTTTTTGCATATCATATAATAAATATTATCCGAATTTTTTAAAGTTAATATCTCAAAATAAGGTTGCAGTATTTTCATTGTATTTTCTTTAGAACTATTTTTAAATATACTAAGGTCTCTTAAATATATTTCTTTTGTGCTTTTGTCTGGTAATACAATTTTCATCTTTGAATTGAAAAATTTCATAAAGCCTTTATCTATGTCCCATATATATAAAAGTCCGTCTTCTTTCAAAAATTTATAAATATCTTTTATCAATTTATTTTTGCTATGTGTAAGTTTTATATCACTTAATGTAAGAAACAATGCACAGGTGTCATATAGCCCCTCCTCTATTCTTTTCTTTTCCTCTTTACCTTCTATATACTCGATAGTACTACTATCATCAGTATACTCTTTGTAGATGTTATATATAATTCCATGGTTAGACAAACCTATATCTAATAAATTTCCTTTGAAAATTTCTTTCTCTAAATTTATAAAAGCCTCCTTCTTCAATTATTGCCCCCCCTTGTATTCCTTTGTAGTAAATAACAATTATTAATTGTTATCTACCTCACCAAATATGATTTTATATGTTTTACCTATTTTTTAAGTTATTCTTCAAAAACAAAATAATCCCTCTAAAATAAAGGAATTATTTCTTAATCTCATTATAAAAATTTAACATGAGACCCGCAGTAGTCTTTTGTGCTCTTTGCACAATAAGGGTGGATATTTTCTTGTATCTATCTTCCTTGTTTTTTATATTTGCGTGAGAAATATAAGTTTCATTAGCAAATAATGCATTATTTTTTATATAGTCTTCTATTTTATCCTGTTTTATTATTTCATTAAAAATAGGAAAAGAATAATCACTCATTAATTTACTTATAATCCAAAGCTCAAAATTCCTGTGATTTTTAAGCAACTTATTATTCACATGTTGAGGAACAGTAGCATCTTGAACTAAATGACATGCTGCTCCAAAATAAAACAAAGCTTGCTTTGTATCCCCTGCTTCCATAAATTTTAAAGCACATTTATAGTATTTCTCAAATTCTATTAATGCATTTGAAAATCCATACAGCCCAGTCCCCTTAATATGATGATAAAAATGATTAGAACTTTTAAAATCTTGATCCGCCCAAGTAACTCCCTTGTTTAGTTCTTTTATATGTCCTTTGTAAAAAGTATGAACTTCGCTATAGCCCTCATTTTTTAAAATCTCAATAGCTTGAATATTTATAAATTTATGAACTGTACAATGAGTTTTCATAATCTTTTTTTTAATTGGATTTACCGTTACCATTAGTCCTTTTAAAGTTTTTCCATAAGTAGCTTCAAATCTTTTTTTCAACTAGTTCACCTCTCAATTTAGTATACACTAAAAATACATTAAAAATATATTAATAATATATTTACTGTATTCTATTTTCTTTTACCTAAACCAACAAGTATACTAACTATTAAAGTTACCACAATTGCTAATAAATAGTAAATAAATTTTTGTGTTCCCTTGCTAATATCATTGTCCTCATTTTTGCCTATACTAATCAGATATCCATTATTAGAGTCTAGCACCATTAAATCATCAAAAAATTTCATACTAGATATATAAGTACCATTTCCAAAAGTAATTTTTTCTTTAAGTGCACTGATTTTATTTAAACTATATATACTATTATCATTTCTTTCATAGAAATATATACAGTCTTTCTCCCCTAAGGTTCCTTTTTTATCGATTGTTAAACCCACTAAACTATCTACTGCACTATGTTGATAAATTGGTGCAGGAGGGTTTGTTGTGGGGTGCTGATCTAAAATAAATGGTATAGTCTTATTATTTAAACCTTTAAATTTAGGAGACGTTATAGGATCTCCACCAGTATAATCAGGAAAACCATACCATGCATTTTTTTTAATCTGGTATATATAATCACTATCCCCTTTACTGGCCTCAGACCTCTATCCTCCATGCCTCCCACAGTGACTAATAATTTCCCCTCACTGGTAAAATCTATTGCCTTCATATTTCTTATCCCCCAAGCAAAGGTTTCTTCTACTCCAGTTTTTAAATTATAAATTATTATAGATGAATTTCCAGGCATATGTTCTGTTATCATTTGTCCCTTTATGTTTCTAGTTTTATATGAGACAAAGGCGCCAGTTTTTTTCTCTCCGAAATTAATTCCTTTTATAGTTATACCCTTTGGCGACACATCATGATTTTGCGGGTACTCATCTAACCACTTATTGTCAGTCCCTACTACTCCAGAATTCGTTGCTGCACCTATTGTAACAAATAAGTATTCTCCATTAATTTTAATCAAGCTGCTATTATAATCCCCATAATTAGGTATATTTTTAATTATTTCTTTATTTTCCTTTGATATTAAATTATACGAATAGACTTTAGTACCTGATGCGTAATACAACATTTCATTACTATAGTCTAAACTAGTTATACTTAGTTTTTTGTTTGTAAATACATCATATGCTTTACCAACTTTATCAATGTACTGTATTCTATCTTTGAAAGCTAAATAATAGTTTCCCTCACTGTCTCTCGTAAAATCTACAGCATTACTTAGCCCTTTAAATAATATCTGTGATTTTATAACTTCATCTTTCACTATAACCCTATATTCTTCAAAAGAACTTTTCAATGAAAATAGTGCAAAAGCCATTGCAGCTAAAATAACTATAAATCCAATGGTCTTCTTCATACTTCCCCCCTAAATTATAAATACTCTAATCTATATATATTTATATAGATTAGAGTATATGTATTAATAATCCGCTAAAGTAGCTTAATTCACTTAAGTAACTTTATTAGGTACCTTAGAAGGGTGCCTAATAATTTCTAGCAATTTGTATGTGGTCCCGTTCAACCTCCGATAAAGCAATAAGCACTTCTTTAACAATTGAATTATTTATTTCTTTTGCGTATTTTTCGTAAAACTTAACAGCATGGCTCTCTCTATTTTCTGCCAGCTCCATTAAGCTTTTGTCGTTTTTATATTTACTATAATCCACTTTGGCTAATTTAGGTAATTCTTTGAACCCTCCTAATTTTTGATGCACTATAGCATGCATCTTTTCAATCTTTGAAAGTGCTTCAAAGATTTCTTTAACGTGCCCACTATGAGCAAGTTCAGCCGCAGCCTTATAAAACTCAGAATTAAATATTTCAAGCTTCATTGCATGATCTAGTATTACTAAAGTATTGTCATCTAAACTTTCAGCATCAACCTTATATATTTCGCCTTCAGGTTTTAAATACTTAGCAAGCACACCACAAAATGGGCAATATTTAATATGTTCTCTTTCATTTTCTTCTAATAAGCCCTCATTATTTATATGAAAATTATTTATATTTATCTTCATCCCACATACCAAACATTTCATATTGATCTCTTTCCCCCTTGCTTTTCTTTTAAGCAGACAGCAATTATTAATTGTTATTCTCCTTAATATACTAATAAAAGTATTTTAACATAAAAAGCTCCCCATTTGGAGAGCTTTTTACATAATAAAATTATTTACAAAATCATCAACCACACTAGTAGTATCATATTTATTAATATTTTTAATATTTATTTTAACTTTTTCATTACTAAAAATCAAAGTTTTATTTCTTTCGGATTTTATTTCTTCCTTCAGTAAAAAGCCTGTAATATAGTGGCTATCTTTGAAATAGTTATGCAAGTATATGCTTTTTTCATATAAATCTATAATAATAATGTCGCCCTTAATCACATTGCTATATTCTACTATCTCACCATTCATAATAGTATATTTTCTTATGGGCTTTATGCTTCCATCCTTGTTATATCCCTTATATAATAAATAACTATTCTCTACCTCATTGCTATCCCCATCAGAGGTTACTAAATTTAATTTACTATCCAATTTACTTAAATAATCTTTGTTAAGTAAATATTCTTTAATTTTATTACAATTTTTAAGTGCCCCATTTACTTTGAAACTAAAAAATTGATTTTTCAAAAAAGAAGATTTCACATATTGTTGAATAATCTGTTCACTCACCTTATTTCCCCCTATACATTTATATTATGCAAAATTATCAATTAATTTCCCTTATAAAGTCGCATAAACACTTTTGTATATTTATTTCCTAATTACTTATTTATTTACTTATTTACTTATTTATTTACTTATTTATTTACTTATTTTTATATTAAATTAATTTTTTAATTAAAGATTCCTCTTACACTTGGTATTATATAATTTTCATAATCCTATGTCAAATAATTTCCACTATTAATTTTAAAAAGAAACGCAGTTTTATATTCTGAAACATTCTAATGAATAGAAAATCAATAGACTAATCTATTTGACTTTTATTTATTTTTATGTGCCTTATAGAATATAATCATCAAGCTTCACATACTAATTATTAATAACTGTTATCTACCCACTGGGAAGAACAAGGAGGATCCTTTTATGATTAAAGATACTTTCTACAGAGACTCAATAATATTAACAGTATCAAATTTAACTGCTGGAATACTAAGGTTTATGTTTTCAATTTTACTATCAAAAAAATTAGGAGCAGAGGGTATGGGGCTATACAGCCTTGTAATGCCTATTTATGATTTATTCACTTGTCTTATTTGTGGTGGAATGGTAACAGCTATTTCAAAAGAAGCCTCATCCTATTATGGAATTAATGATTATGGCAACTTAAACAAGTCTATACATACCTCCTTAGTTTTTGATTTTGTATGGTCTATACTTATAACAATTTTCGTATTTCTTTTTTCACCTTTCATTAGTACATATATTATAAAAGACCAAAGAACACTATATTCCCTTTGGGTTATTTGTCCTGCTTTAATTTTTGTTGCTCTTTCATCTATATACA
>JAJYBA010000167.1 GCA_021779235.1 Bacillota bacterium | reverse complement strand
CTTAGCTTCATTTATATCCTCAAAGCTCTTATATTTAGCACCTTTTACTCCTTTTACATATTTTAAACACTCTGCCCAAGTATCAACTATTTTATTTTCTATTTTTTCATTAGTATTAAAATTGAAGCCTTCCTTTATTGCATAAACTTTCTTTGCCATTTTTATCTATTCTCCTTACTCTAAATCTATTCCATGTGATAAATCTTTTTTATAATTAAGTTATAAGCATCTGAAAGAAAATAACAATTCTAAGATGCGACGGATATTTTTTGAAAATGCCTTACTCTTAGAGGTATTATGGAATCCCCCCTGAAGATATCCTAAATAAAGTATACAACAAATTCTAAATTTATCAATTATAATTTTTACAATATTTACATTTCCAAATCCTATTAGAATCGATGGACAAGACTTTAGAAAAATAATATAATAACCCTTGTACTCGAGATTACTTAAATCTCATTTTAGTATAACTTATAAAATTCATAGGCTTTTACCTAAAATAATTTTAATAGTACAACCTTTAAATAAGTAGATACAAGAAGAAATATGTTATACGAAAGGATGGTGAATGAGGCGATTCCGCTACCACCTAAAGGTATAGTGGTTTTCTCGCTTCGAATTTATGAATAAAATTAAAAACAAATATATTTTGCTTCCTATTGTCACTGCAATCTTATCCTTAGCATTTCTGATTTTTGTAAGTAATACCTTTAAAATATCTAAAGATAAATTGTATATTGATTTTCTTAAGGATGTTTCTTCTAAAACTATCTCCACTGTATATGTAACAACTTCCCCTAAAATTCAAGTTAAGCTTAAAGATGGTACTGTTTACGAAACTGATAATCCAAGAACTAATAATTTCAAAGAAGATTTATTAAAGAATGGTATAAATGTTTCAGAAGAAACTCTAACCAACCCTGCTGAAATAGCTTCAATTACAGGTTTTGTACTTTCCCTTATAGCACTTGGAATTATGAGCTTCAAATCTTCAAAGATAAGCTCGAAAGGCATGTTCTCAGCTACAAATCTTGATGTTGCTGCTGTAGAAGATATAGGCTTTAACTTTGAAAGTGTTGCAGGTAATGAAGAGGCTAAAGAAAGTGTACAGGATGTGGTTGACTTCCTTAAAAACCCTGAAAAATATTCCGCTTATGGTGCTAGAATGCCAAAAGGAATAATTTTATACGGAGACCCAGGAACCGGTAAAACCCTACTTGCAAAAGCTGTAGCTGGAGAAGCAAATGTACCTTTTTATGCGGTATCCGGTTCGGACTTTGTTCAGATATATGTGGGGGTTGGTGCTGGGAGAATTAGAAGTTTATTTAAGAAAGCAAGAAGTCATGGAAAAGCAGTTATTTTTATTGATGAGATTGATGCTATTGGTAAGAAAAGAGATAATGGACGTGGCGGCGGTTCTGATGAAAAAGACCAGACACTTAACGCTCTTTTAACTGAAATGTCAGGTTTTAATGAAACAGAAGGCATAATTATAATTGCAGCAACCAACAGGCTTGATATGCTAGACGAGGCGCTGCTAAGACCCGGCCGTTTTGATAGGCATATTGAAGTTACATTACCTGATGTGTCTGCAAGAGAGAAAATTCTAAAGCTTCATCTTAAAAATAAACCTATTAAGGATATTGATTACGCTGAATGGGCACATAAAACTTCATATTTTTCAGGTGCAAAACTAGAGAACTTAACTAATGAAGCTGCCATTATTGCCTGTAAGGATAATTCTGTATTTATTGAAAATATACATTTAGACAAAGCATACTCAATAGTACTGGCTGGTTATGAAAAAGTTGATAGGGATTATATCAAAGATGAAGATAGAAAAATTACAGCCTTCCACGAAGCAGGACATGCTCTAATTTCACTTAAGATGTTACCGAAGGATAAAGTATCTAAAGTAACTATAATTCCAACTACTAAAGGTGCAGGTGGTTATACTTTAAGTATTCCCGAAGATAAACTATATCAGAACAAGGAATATTTAAAGAAAAGAATAATGGTGCTTTTAGGTGGTAGAGCTGCTGAAGAAATTATTTTTGGACAGGATCATGTAACCACTGGTGCTTATAATGATTTACAAAGAAGCACTGAGCTTGTAACAAACATGATAACTGAATATGGAATGGGTGAAGCACTGGGACTGCTTACTATGGATAAACTAAAAGATTCAGGTTTTACAAATCAAGAAGCAGTATTTTCAGAATGTAAAAATTTAATCTCAGAATTGTATGAAAAAGTTAAAAGTATCCTAACAGATGAAAAAGAAGCTTTAGAGGCTATGACAGCTTTATTAATCGAAAAGGAAACTATATATCATGAAGATCTAATTAATATTGTTGGAGATAAAAGCATTAATGTTGCATAAAATTCTTTAAACCTACAGGGTAAATCCCTGAAATACTCAGCCCCAGGGTTCTACCCTGGGGCTGTATTTGTTTACCTATACTTTTGCTCTAAAAGTAACCAAAAGAGATATAATGATTCCTCCAAGAAGTCCACCTACATGAGCAAAATTATCAATGTTAGGTAACGTCATTCCTATAAATATATTTACAAATATAACTGATAGAATATTTTTTATAAAAGCATTTCCAGTTTTACCTTTAGACTTAATGGCGAAAACAAGTACCGCCCCTAAAAGTCCAAAGATTGCACCAGATGCTCCAATAGAAACATTGGTTGAGAAAATATAACTGAATATAGATGAGCATATTCCTGCAATGAAATAAATAGCAAGATACTTTGCTTTTCCATAAACATTTTCAACCATTGGTCCAATAGCATAAAGTGAATACATATTAACAGCTAAATGCACAATACCACCATGTAAAAACATACAGGAAATAAGCCTATAATACTGACCTTCTGCAATTAGCTCATTAACCTTAGCACCCAATAAAATCAGAACGTTAGTATCACTATCAAATACACTACCTTTTGCATAAACATAGCTCAAATAAGCTGTAACTACATACATAATGACATTTATAGCTATAATCCCCACCGTAATGTAAGGTTTATCCTTTAGCCTCGTAGTTTTCTTATTACTATATAAATTGCTATTATCCATCACAGAAGCTAAGTGCTGTACCACTTCCAATTTTACATTTTCAGAATAGGTTACTTTTCTCTGTTCTATATCCACTCTAATCAATGGTTTTCCTAATAAATTATTTGTTGAAAGAGTTTCTGCATCTTTCTCCCTACTCAATGCATCCTCTGAAACTAGTATATATATATTATTTTTATCCTCTGGAATATTATATTGTATTAATTCATTAAGGATATGCTCAGTCATAAATATTAATCGATACTGAACTCCACTTATATCTTTGCTCACTGTCCATAGTTCCGAATTGCTTTCCTTACTTTTTATATCCTCTAATAAGTATCCATATTGCTCAGTAAAACCCTTCATTAAGATTTTTATATTTTTTTCTTTCATATTTTACTCCTATTTAAATTTATATTTTTATCAGTATCATAATTATATCCCTAATTATAATACTAATAAATACTTAAACTTTAAAAAATTCTAATAATTAATTCACTGTGAAAAGTTAATATTAGATGTTACCATGTTACATGACACTTTCCACGTGGTGGTACCTAACAAAAAAACACCTAAGTCTAGGTGTTTTTTATATTATTGAT
>JAJYBA010000166.1 GCA_021779235.1 Bacillota bacterium | reverse complement strand
AGGTTTATTCTATTTGTAATAGATGATTTAATACTCCAGGGTTTCATAAAATCCTTACTATCATATTCAAATATTATATCCTCACTGAGTTTTGTAATTTTACCATCAACAATAATGCAATTCTCTGTCATTCCGGTTCCGTCTGTCCACTTAGCACCTAGATTAAAACCTATGCGTCTGTCTTTTACAATTCCCGAGGCATTAGCCCAATTCCAGTTAACCTTGTAGGGCCAAATACCTCTTCCAAAATCAAGACAAGCAAAGGTGCTTTTAGGATTAAAAGAATATTCCTTTTCTCCAACCTTCAGCATTCCTTCTACGGGGAGACATTCGTGTTTCGAAGTAAATTGGAAAGATTTTTTATTCAAGGGTACCACAACATTCAAGGTTTCATGACCTTCTGGGTAAGTTACTTTGAAATTAGCTTCCATTAATTCCCCCTTAAAGTCATGACATTTTGCCACAATTTGAGTGCTGTTTTCTCCACCTATAAAATACAATTGTATTTTAGAATTTTTAAAGGTTACAGTCTCCTGTACTGTTTTAGGCATAGAATAACCTCTACCCAAAGGAGTCACTATAGTTTTTTCAATAAATTTTTGTGTTTTTAAGTCTAAAAAATATACAAAAGCCATTCCTACATAATCAATGTTGGAGATTGTAACTGAAAAAAGACATTCATTATTTGTTATACACCAGTAATTCCACTTTTTCTTTCGTAGCCAATTACCTGAAAGATTGCAGTTAAATATGGGATTTCTAGACCAACCGATACTTTCATCATCTATTTTTCCATTATGACTACACAGATTTACAGATTCAATAATTTCCCTCTCTTTATAAAGTTCTCTAATTGCCACATCTCAGCACTCCTTTGTTTACAAATTTTACCATATATGAAATTATATCACTGATTAGAACCAATTAATAGATGTTATTAGCATAAATTCTATATATAATTTTAAGTGATTTAATATTTACATATATTAGCTCAATCATGTATTTAGAAAGAAATCTGAAAAATAGGATTTTCAAAAACTTTAAATTAGAGGACAAATAAAAACTGGATACCCTTATTTGGTATCCAGTCTGCAATTTTATATAAGAAATAGTGAAAGTATAAATACTGTTAA
The DNA here is from genome assembly GCA_021779235.1 of Bacillota bacterium. GTDB lineage: Bacteria > Bacillota > Clostridia > Clostridiales > Clostridiaceae > Clostridium_AD. The sequence continues at coordinate 2,627 of JAJYBA010000166.1, read as the reverse complement.
TATTGTGACTAGACCTTGAAGCAGTGTTGCCACTGTTTGAGTTTTATATGCAGTCTTTACATCCATGCCACCGAATTGAGATACAACCCAGAAGTAACTGTCATTAGCATGGGACACTGTCATTGCACCAGCACCTATTGCCATAACTACAAGAACTTTTGCAATCTCAGTTGTAAAACCTAATGCAGGTAGGATTGGGAATAATAAGGCTGATGTAGTAACAATGGCTACTGTAGAAGAACCTTGTGCAGTCTTTAAGGCAGCAGCTATTATAAATGGAACAAAAATTCCTATATTTAAGGTTTGTAAGCTTTGTCCTAAATAATCTCCAATTTTTATTTCTTTTATAACATTTCCAAGAGCACCACCTGATGCAGTGATTATAAGTATTATAGCTGCATCTTTAAGTGCAGTTCCAACCCAACCATTTAGTGTCTCTTCATTAAGCTTTGGAACTAGCATAAAGGCAAAAATAACACCTACGAACAATGCATTTACTGGAGTACCTAAAAATGCACATATTTTAAATGCAAAGCCTGTACCAAATGGATTACCTGGAAATTTTGCAACAGACCCTAATGCCATAAGAATGATAGGCACAATTATTGGTGCAAAAGCTTTTGTTGCTGATGGAAGCTTACCATAGCGCTTAATTTCCTCTTCATAGGTTCTGCTATCCGCTTCAATATCAACATTTGATTTATATTTTGAGGCTACTTTATTTGCAAAAACGTTACCTATTATTACAGAAGGAATTGCAACAAGCATACCTATTACAATTACTAATAATAAGTTATCAAGCTTTAGGTTTGCTGCTGCAGCTATAGGTCCTGGCGTTGGTGGTACAAGTGTATGAGTTGCATAAAGTCCTGTTGAAAGTGCAACTGACATAGCTACCAAAGAAGTTTTTGTTTTCTTTGCCAAAGTTTTATTCAAAGAAGATAGAATTACAAAACCAGAATCACAGAAAACAGGGATAGAAACTATATAACCTATTATACTCATAGCTACTGTAGGCCTTTTTTCCCCTACAGCATTGATTACGACTTCTGCCATTTTAATAGCAGCACCAGATTTTTCTAAAATAGTACCAATAATACAACCTGCAAGTATTACAAGCCCAATACTTGTTAAGGTACCTCCAAAACCTGCTGAAATAAAACCAGCTATTTTGTCCATTGGCACACCAGCAGCAAAAGCTAAGCCATAAGATGCAATTATCAATGACAAAAATGGATGTAGTTTAAATTTTGATGTAGCAAGTACGATAAAAATAATAGCTAATAACAAGATAACGACTAACATAGGTCCTTGTACCATAATATTTACCCCCCTTAAAATATTTATATGAAATGCCGTTAAGACATTATCATAGCTTATTGTGTAAAATAAATTAAGCTACATTTTCTGCATACTTATTTTCATAGCTCTCATAATTCTTTCAGCAGCTTTCTGTAAAAGTAAGTCACTATTTTCTATTGATTCTTCTAGTGACATTGGCTTATCGACTATTGAAAAAATACTATCGAAACCTTTTAAATATAGTTCTTCAGCATCTCTTCCTATGCTGCCAGCTATAGCTATTACCGGAATATTATACTTTTTTGCAAGTCTCGCTACTCCATAGGGTGTTTTACCATATTGAGTCTGATAATCTATCATTCCTTCTCCAGTTATAACTAAGTCTGCATCCTTTAACTTCTCTTCAAGGGCTGTAGTTTCTATAACTATATTTATACCAGGCTGCAATTTAGCATTTAAAAATGCAAGAAGCCCTCCACCAAGCCCACCGGCTGCTCCAGCTCCTGGGTAATCCTTAATTGAAATACCTAAATACTTCTCTACCACATCTGCATAGTGAGATAAATTCTTATCTAAGGTAACAACCATATTCTCATCAGCACCCTTTTGAGGACCGAAAATATATGAAGCACCTCTCACGCCACAAAGTGGGTTATCTACATCACAAGCAGCTACTATATTACATAATTTTATTCTATTATCAATTTCTGATAAATCTATGACTTCAAGTTTATCTAAGTTACCACCACCAAAGCCTATTTCATCACCATTTTTATCCAGAAGCTTTACGCCTAGTGCATTAAGCATACCTGCTCCACCATCATTAGTTGCACTACCACCAATACCAATTATAAAATTTCTACAGCCCATGTCTAAAGCATGCTTTATTATTTCACCAGTTCCATAGGTTGTTGTTTTCATTGGATTTCTTTGCTCTTTTGATAGTAAGGTAATTCCAGATGCAGCAGCCATTTCAATTACTGCAGTATTGCCATCACCAAGTATGCCATAAAAGGCATCAACTGAGCTCAGAAGGGGACCTTTTACTTTTAAATTTATAAGTTTTCCTCCTGTAGCATCTACTAGAGATTGAACAGTACCCTCTCCACCATCAGCCATAGGTACGCTAACTATTTCTGCATAATCAAACACCTTTCTTATTCCTTTTTCAATATTTTTACACACTTCAAGAGCTGAGAGACTACCCTTAAAGGAATCTGGTGCCATAATTATTTTCATATGTCTACCTCCAAGCTTTCTATTTAATATTTAACAGAGAATTTCGGTAAAATCTCAGATATGAACTAATAATTCTATAATAGTTT
>JAJYBA010000021.1 GCA_021779235.1 Bacillota bacterium | reverse complement strand
AGTAACTGTTAACGCTGAAGATAGAGTAAAAATTTTTGATACTACTGTTAAAGCTGCTACATATGGATCAACAGTAAATGTAACTTTAACCACTGAAGGCGTTAAAAATGTTCCTACAGCGGTGCAATACCAAATATTTGATGGTGCATCTGAAATATCGGCGGTGACTAACTTAGGAGCTGATACAACAGTTTTCCCATCCAAAGCTTCCGGGAATAAAGTAAACGTCAAATTACTTGATGCAAATGCAAAGGAAGTTAAAGTTATAGAAGTTATCTTAGGACAATCAGGAACAATTACAAATACATCAGTGTTTAAGTATGCAATTAAACCTCAATTTGATTCCATTTCCATATCCAGTTTCAGTGAAGGATTAGCAATTATCACCATCGATGGCGAATATGGAATGATTGACGGCAAGTATGGACTCATCAGTGGAAAATGTGGACTCATTGATAAAAATGGTATAATAATCTGTGAACCTCAATTTGAGCATATAGGGCCATTTAGTGAAGGTTTAGCAAGTGTTAGTAGTGGTGGTAAGTGGGGGTTTATCGATAAAGCTGGTAAAATCGTTATTAAGCCTCAATTTGAACATGTATATGATTTCAGCGGAGATTTAGCAAGAGTTGAAGTTAGTGGTAAATTTGGATTTATCAATAAAACTGGTAAAATAGTTATTAAGCCGGAGTTTAAATCTTTAGGTAACTTCAGTGAAGGTGTAGCAATAGTTAGAGTTGGTAACAAATGGGGAGCTATTGATAAAGCTGGTAAAATAGTAATTAAACCCGAATTTGACAATATAGGTTATTCCAATAGGGTAGTTGATTTCAGTGAAGGTGTAGAACAGATTAGAGTTATTAATAAATGGGGATTAATTGATAAAACCGGTAAAATAGTTCTTAAACCTCAATTTGCCTCTATATATAATTTCAGTGAAGGTTTAGCAGGTTTTTTGGATAGTACTAAAACTAAATCTAAATGGGGATTTATTGATAAAAGTGGTAAAGTCATTATTGAAGCTAAATATGATTTTGTAGAGGATTTCAGTGAAGGCATAGCAAGGGTTAGAGTTGATGGAAAATGGGGAATCATTGATAAAACTGGTAAAAGCCTTTGTGAGCCTCAATTGCCTTGGATAGATCATTTCGTTGAAGGCTTTGCAATGATTAATGATAGTGTATATATAAATGGAAAATGGGGATTTATTAGTAAGAATTGTGAAATTCTTTGTAAGCCCCAATTTGATAAGGTAACTGATTTCAGTGAAGGTTTAGCAATAGTTAAAGTTAATGATAAATATGGAGTCATTGATACTAGTGGTAAAATTGTTATTAAGCCTGAATTTGATGGGATGAGTAATTTCAATGAAGGTTTAGCAAGCGTTAACGTTGATGGTAAAGGTGGGTTTATTGATAAAACTGGTAAAATTATTATTAAACCTGAATTTGAAGGGGTAGGTGATTTTATTGAAGGTTTAGCAGAAGTTAGAGTTAATGGTAAATGGGGAGCCATTGATAATAGCGGTAAAATCATTATTGAACCTCAATTTAATGATGCAATAAGGTTTAGTGAAGGTTTAGGAAGTGTCTATATTGGTGGAAACTATGGATATATTAATAATGTAGGTAAAATCATTATTAAACCTCAATTTGGAGAGGTAAAAAGTTTCAGCGACGGTCTAGCAATAGTTAAAATTAATGGTAAATGGGGAGTTATTATCAATCCTCTTACTAAATAAATAGTATTCATCAAAAGCACCTATCTAAAATTTGATAGGTGCTTTTTTATAAAAGACTAATTAAATTCAAAAGTACTTTGATCAATCCATTTCCACTCAGGTTTAAGTACCTTTATATCTTCTACAAGTTTGTATAGAGACAAGTCCTTTTGTTTTGATTCAAGCATTATGTCTAGGTCTTTTCCCAGGGGAATACACTTTTCAATAAACTGAGTAAATGCTTCTGCGTTTATAAAATCAGCATGTTTTCTATCCTTTTCTCCCTGGCGGGGACTTGAAAAATGAAGCTTTGGAGGAAGCTTTTCATTTTTCCAGGTATCAAATATTTCTTTAAGCATTGGCTCTAATTCTTCACCACCATCATTGCAAAGATGATGATGTACATCGAGTACCATAGGTGCCTTTAATTCTTTACAGATTGATAAAACTTCTTTAACAGTAAAGGTTTTATCATCATTTTCCAGTATAAGTTTTTCAGTGATTTCTCTTGGATAGCTTTTAAAGTTAGTGATAAAACGTTCTATAGCAGTATCCTTTCCACCTTGACTACTGCCAATATGAATTACCATTTTCCCTAGAGGATAATTAATATCCTCAAAAAGGTTCACGTGATGCCACAGATTTCTTTCTGTATTTTTAACCACATCTTCACTTAAACTATTGATGACATTAAATTGATCTGGATGAGTATCTACTCTTAAATTGTGTTTGTTTATATAGTTACCCACCCATTCAAAATCCTTCTTTAAGATTCTTCTATAGTCCCAATTAGTAACATCCGGGTGAGTAGCAAGGGGAATAAGTGCTGAAGTTATTCTATAAAAGTGAATTTCATTTTCTACTGCATATTCTAAAATTTTATGTAAGTCACTTAAATTTGAAGAAGATACCAGTTTTAGCTTATCAAGCTTCTTTTGGTCCGTTGATTGCTTAATATATGTAGCATAAGTTACTGTACTTGAGGAAGTTACTTTCGGAAGGTTTAGAGCTATAGCTACGAAACCCAATCTTATACGCATAATAACACATCCTTTTATAGAATACTTTAAGAAGCTTCAGGTTGCCATTTTATTAACAACATTTTGGAAGCTTCAAGTCTGCCATCTTCTATAAGTGGCAGTTGCTCAGTCTAGGGAGTTTGCTTTGGTGGCAGGATAACAATTGATAATTGTTATCTACTCCAGAGGCCTACAAAGTGGTAAATTTGCTTCCAAAGTTGTTAATATTGCAGCATCGCAGATGATGATTTAACACCGTTAAGCAAAAATAGTATATGTAAAATATAATATAAACATACTTTACCACTGGAGTCATAGCCCATGAAAAATTAACAAGTTATTTATGGAGAATAAAGAAAAGACCAATGAAGATATTTGAAATATATAGAATGATATTTGCAGTTATAGTATTAGCAGCAGGTTTTTTAGGGATATTTCACTAATTAGAAATCTATATTTACGAATATCTGTAGTTTGATATAATATGTATTAAGCATAGATGAGTGGAAGTTACAGGTAGGTTATAAATAGCTTAAGAATTTTAGACAATGAAAGGGGATAAATTATGAAGTTAATTGCACTGGGAAGTGGCGGATGGATTCCATCAGACAGTAGACATACTGCAAGTTACCTAGTTGATACTGGGGAAAGCTTAATAATCCTTGATACTGGTAGTGGCTTAAGTCGATTATCAAATCACCTAGATATTCTAAACAAATATGAAGAAATAAATATAATCTATAGTCATTACCATTTAGACCATATAGTTGGACTTAGCTATATAGGTAACTGGAGCAAAGAAAAAAGGCTTAATATTTATGGCCCTGGTAAAGCCCTAGGTTTTACTGGATGCCAGGATGTTATATCAAAGCTCATAACGCCACCGTTCTTCCCCATTACTATAGATAAGTTTGCAAAAGAAGTAAGCATGAAGGATTATGATTTAGGGGGCTTTAAAATAGGTACTATCCCCATAAAAATAACTGCTCAAGTACATTCTGGTAACTCCTTTGGAATATCAATTGGAGATTATATTCAGTATAATACGGATACTATTATTCTAGAGGATACATTTAAAGAAGCTCAGGGTACAAAGCTACTACTTCACGAATGTTGGAGTATAGCAAACGAAGGTAGTAAGGACCACAGTTCCTTTGAGGAAATTAACAATATGTTGAGTAAGTATAAGATCCAAAAGCTTGGACTTATCCACATAAATCCAAATTGGAAGGTGGATAAGTTTGAAGAATTACGCTCTTCCTGTGAGCAAAATCCAAATATAGTAGTTGTGGAAGATGAAATGGTATTTGAGCTATAACTTAAATTTCTTGAAGCATTTTAGAGACCTAACATAGGTGCCATGGGAAGTATCATTACTAGGCTACTAGGTATATACAAAAAACTCTGTATTTAGGTTACATACAGAGTTTTTTTGATGTTATTAAGATATGCTATAATACTATTAAAAGAGATGTAAATTAGAAACAAAAATTGTTTACTAGGTTTTCGATTTTTGTAATAGGGGGAGATTTTATGGCCATTCGTAATATTTTATTTGATTTGGATGGAACTTTGTTAGATACCAATGAATTGATTATACAATCTTTTCAACATACTTATCAAAGGCACTTGAGCAAACAGGTAGATAGAGAGGAGATTATTAAAAGCTTTGGAGAGATTTTAAAAGTTACTTTAGACAGGGAATTTGGTGAAGCTAGTGGAGAAGCTATTGAAACTTATCGGAATTTCCAGGTTGGAAACTTTGAAAAGTTCATTGCTATCCACAGTGGAGTAAAGGAAGGCGTAAAAGAGCTTCATAGAAAAGGCTATAAACTTGGAGTTGTAACTTCACGTTTAAATGATTCTGCCATTAGGGGACTGGAATACTTTGGATTGATGGATTATTTTGATAGTATTATAGGTGCAGATGATACAGATTTGCACAAGCCAGACCCTACTCCAGCATTTATGGCTTTAGAGGAACTGGGTGGTAAACCAGAGGAGACCTTATTTGTGGGGGATAGTCCCTTTGATATTTTATGTGGGAAAAATGCAGGAATCGCCTCGGTGGTTGTTGGTTGGAGTGCACTTCCTATGGACATGCTCCTGAAGTATGAACCTAGTTATGTTGTAAATAGCATGGAAGAACTGATGGCATTAGTTGAAAAATTAAAGGATTAATATTAGTTGCATGTCACAGATTATGGTCATATTAATTTTATTTAAGTGGTGTGTTTCACTATTCTATTTTTATGTTGTAATACATATATTTAGTTGAAATTACATAAAAATAGGGGGGATTCTGTGGCTGAATCTTTGTTAGAACTCAGTTTAAAGTTCCAAACCGTTAGTATTTTAGTAAGAATAATAATAACTTTAGTTTTAATAATTATATTTCATCTAGTAAAGAAAAGCATCTGTTCATTTATTGATAAATCGAAGTTTGATTCTAAGAATATAATAAAATATAAAAAAACAACAGCACTATCTATAAAGATTATATCTGCTATAATAATTATACCTATATGGATGTATGAATCTAAGGATATACTTACATTTCTAGGTATCTTCTCAGCTGGGCTAGCCTTTGCTTTTCGTGATGTTGTAGCAAGTTTTATGGGTTGGTTAATAATAAATGCTCAAAAGCCCTTTCAAGTTGGTGATAGAATAAAGCTTGGAAAAATCCTCGGGGATGTACTAGCAGTAGGCTGGTTTTATACTACTATAATTGAGGTTATGGAAGATGAAAATAAAACCTATGGCCAAAGTACTGGAAGAATTACTCATATACCGAACATAAAAGTGCTCACAGAAGAGCTCATAAATGAAACTAACTCCTTTCCTTTTACTTGGAATGAGCTTGAAATAAATCTTACTCTTAAAAGCAACTGGAAAAAAGCTAAAGATATATTAATGTCTATTGCTAAGAATAGAGTAGGAGATATAGAACAAGAAGCAAAGGACTCACTGCTTATAGCTTCAAAAACCTTGCCAATTTATTACGAAAATCTTTCTCACACTATATACACCTCCATGGAGTCTGGAAGAGTGAGTTTAAAATTAAGGCTCATCTGTAAGGCGAGGAATTATAGAAACTTAAAACATGTGTTAGTAGAAGATATTTTAGAGGAATTTTCTAAACATGAAGATATCGAATTATTATAATAAAAGGTCAGTGGCTTTATACGTAGCTACTGACCTTTTATTATATTGATTTTACTTCCCCTATGCCAATAATTCATTTACAAGAGGATTTATCTTCTTGCCATCATACTTTCCTTTTAACTTAGGCATAACTGCTTTCATAACCTTTCCCATGTCACCCTTACCTTTGAAGTCATTTTCTGCAATAACTTCAAGGATGATTGCCTTGGCTTCATCGTCAGTAAATTGTGTTGGCATATAAACCGTAAGCATTTCGATAGCTATTTCTGTTTCTGCTATAACTTCTGCACTATTAGATTGCTTAGCATAGTCAAGAGTTTCATTTAATTGCTTAATTGTTTTTTGAATTATAGCAATTAACTCGTCTTCTGCAAGTTCTCTTTTTAAATCAATTTCTTTATATTTAACTTCAGCCATTAAAGTCCGAAGGGTAGTAAGTCTTACCTTATCCTTACTCTTCATATATTTAATAGTATCGTCTTTTAATGTTTGTTTTAACATATGTATTTTCCTCCTAATTCATTTAGTATTTTAATTAAGTTATTTTATTATTTTAGCAAAATCACATGGTATATATACATTATACACCTATCACAGAATATGGTCATAAAAATTTTGTTTGCTAATGTAGGATTAATTTAACGACATTTCAGAAGGATAGCGTCCCTCTTCCATAAGTGGGGGGATCCCTACTCTATTAAAGAGAAAACTTCAGTGATGATATAAACATCCTTCTGAAGTCGTAAATATTGCAGCATCGCAGATGATGAACAGCTTCGCAGATGATGAACAGCTTCGCAGATGATGAACAGCTTCGCAGATGATGATTTAACAGGAGTGAATAAAATCACTCGAAATATGCACAATAATATTAAAACGAGATTATGGTAAATAAATTATGAAAATTATAAAGTAATTTCGAAAGGATGGAAAATGATGAATGAGGAAATTAATAAGGCAAACCAGGGTATTAAAAATGCAAAACATCAGCAGTTAGAGCAATTTAGAGTAGATGATAAAGGAACAAATCTAACTACAAATCAAGGACTTACAATGGCACAGGATGAATTTTCTTTAAAAGCAGGTGAAAGAGGACCAACTTTAATGGAGGATTTTCATTTTAGAGAAAAAGTCACTCATTTTGATCATGAGAGAATTCCAGAAAGAGTAGTGCATGCTCGTGGAACTGGGGTGCATGGAGAATTTCAATTGTATGAATCAATGAAAGAATATACAAAAGCAGGGTTCCTGCAAGATCCAAATGTAAAAACACCTCTATTTGTTAGGTTTTCAACTGTGGCAGGCTTTAGGGGTTCTGCGGATACCGTTAGAGATGTAAGAGGGTTTGCCATTAAATTTTATACTCAGGAAGGAAATTACGATTTAGTAGGAAATAATTTTCCAGTGTTTTTTATTCAAGATGCAATAAAATTTCCAGATTTTGTTCATGCTGTAAAACCTGAACCTCATACAGAAGTTCCTCAAGCATCTAGCGCACATGATACTTTCTGGGATTTTATAGCAAGCAATCAAGAATCAGCGCATATGGTAATGTGGGCGATGTCAGACAGGGCCATTCCTAGAAGTTTCCGTATGATGGAAGGTTTTGGGGTACATACTTTTAGGCTTATTAATGCAGATGGCAAAGCTACTTTTGTTAAATTCCATCTAAAGCCCCTCCTAGGAATTCATTCCTTTGTATGGGATGAAACTCAAAAAATAGCAGGTAAAGATCCAGATTTTAACAGGAAAGATCTCCAAGAAGCTATTGAAAATGGAAATTACCCAGAGTTTGAGGTAGGGGTACAACTATTACCAGAAGAAAAGGAATTTAGTTTAGATTTTGACATATTAGACCCAACGAAGATTTGGCCTGAAGAAGATATACCTGTAAAAATTATCGGAAAGATCACTTTAAATAAAAATGTAGATAATTTCTTCGCTGAAGTTGAACAAGTAGCTTTCCACCCAGGACACTTAGTTCCAGGAATTGACTTTACAAATGACCCACTATTACAAGGCAGATTATTCTCATATACAGATACTCAATTAATTAGACTAGGTGGACCGAACTTCCATGAGATTCCTATAAATAGACCTGTAGTTCAGTTCCATAATAATCAGAGAGATGGATATAGGAGAGATACAATAAACACTAACATGGTGAGTTATCACAATAATTCAATGTCACAGAATACGCCAAAAACCGTTAGTGAAAAAGAAGGTGGCTATGCTCATTATCAGGAGCAAATTCATGGAAGTAAAATTGCAGCAAGAAGTGAAAGTTTCAAGGATAATTTCTCACAAGCTGCAATGTTTTATAATAGTATGAGTAATGTAGAGAAAAAACATATTATAGATGCATTCACCTTTGAACTTTCACAAGTTAAGAGTAAAGATATTGTGCAACAAGTAGTTAATATGTTTGGGAATGTAAATATTGATATGATGACTCAGGTAGCACAGCATGTTGGCGCCATACCTCCAAAAGGAGAAGGATCAAAATACGCTAAGATATCTCCAAAGCTTAGTCAAGAAAATACTATAAAAAAATCTGATACTTTGAAAATTGGAGTTATAATATCAGAAGGATTTAATGCTGATGACTTTAATACAATGATGAAAGCACTTACTGATGCCAAGACCATGCAAGAAATAATAAGTAACACTCTTGCTCCTATAAAAGGCTCAGATGGAAAAGAACAAATACCAAAACGTACACTAACATCTACTGATCCTGTATTATTTGATGGTATTTATGTTCTTGGCGGTAGCAAAGTGGATGATGCATTTAAAACAAATACAAAGAAATTTATTCAGGAAACCTATATGCACTATAAGCCACTTGCAGTTTCAATGTCTTCATCTGAATTTTTGAAGCCGGAAATGAATGGTCAACCAGGCGTCACAGTTAGTGATGGAAAAGACCAATCTGCAAGCAAATTTATAGCTGATATTTCAGCTCATAGACATTGGGATAGAAACATTAATATATTATAATAGTGCAGCATCGCAGAGGATGATTTAATGGGAGTGAGAGAAATCTCACTTCTTTTCACTGAACAAAGCGGAAGTTTTTGACAAATGGAACATTGTCATTTAGGATATAAATATACTAAGTTGCAATGTGGCATTGGTGTATATTTATCTAAGATATATATTGAAAGGGAGAATAAAATACCAAGGAATTATTCTTTATATTAGCGGATGTAAAACAAAGTAGAATTATTGAATATGAATTAACAGAGTTTTTAAATGGAACATACAATGAGACTTCAATTATTATGCAATATAAAAATCAAATAAAAATAATATCATATGGAGGTATTAAATGTGAAAAAAATAATAGCAATTATCGTTACATTAGCTGTCATATTGACAGGGTGTTCAAGTGAAAAGAAGTCTGTTAATGATACCGTAACTAAAAATGTTTCATCAACCAACAATGAACAATCTCAGTCCCAAGCAGCAAATACCGCTAAGCCGCCTAAAGAAACTAATAGTAATACAGACTCCAGTTTACTTGATAATATAGATACTACTAAAAGTCCCTTTGAAAAAGGATATTATGATTATCAAGGTACTATAAATAAGGATATATCAGTTCAAATGAGTGTTTATCCATTAGAAAAAGGTATGGTTGGATCATACTTTTATGAAAATCAAAGAAAAGAACTTAAGCTGAAAGGAAAAGCAGGAGCAAAAGATATTGTATTATATGAATATGATGAGACGGGTAAAAATACAGGCAGTTTTAAAGGAGCAATGAAAACTGTTGATAAAATTCAAGGGACATGGATAAGTGGAGATAATAAAATAAGTTACCCATTTACACTGTCACTTAAAAGTATTCTCCCTGGAGTTGAATATGGAAAAAGGTATTCAGTAGCTGTAGGTACAGAGAGCGACCAAGCTATAGAGAATTTTGTTAGCACAATTCAGAGTTATGTAGTAAATGATAATAAGAAACAGTTGGCTGAACAAGTGAAGTATCCTATTAATGTTAAAATTAACGATAAAGTTATCAAAATAGAAAATAAAGATGACTTTATCAAGAATTACGATAAAATCTTTCATTCTGAATATAAGAAAGTTATTAGTAAGGCTTTTGCGAAGTATATGTTTGCCAATTGGCAAGGAGTAATGTTTGGAACAGGTTCCTATAACATGTGGATTAATGAAGTAACACCCTCTGGTAGTAATTCAAAATTAATGATTACTGCAATAAATAATTAATTTATCCCCTTAAAGTATCAACAAAAATCAACTGATTTTTGTTGATACTCTAATATTATGGGGTGCTATGGTGCTGATAATAAGCAATAGTGAAATATTAAGAGTTAGAAAGTTAAAGCACTGGATTTCTAAACTTAAATAATCAGGTTAAATAGTGTGAAATTAGCAAAAAAAATATAAAATAGGCTTTGACCTCATAGGGGTATTGTAATAATATTTTATTAAAGGATAGAATAATAATCATAGGAGATGATGAGCTTTGAATATTGAAAAAATGACTGTAAGGGTACAACAAAGTTTAAATGATGCTCATTTAACTGCTGTTAAAAATAATCACCAACAAGTAGATTTAATTCATCTATTCTCAGCCTTAGTAAACCAAGAAGATGGATTAGTACCTAATATATTTGAAAAAATGGGTGTGAATTTAAGGGAGTTAAAAGCACAACTTACGCTTCAATTAGATAAAATGCCTAAGATTTTAGGGGAAGGAGCTCAAAGCTCTGGAGTTTATGCCACTAGAAGAATAGAAGAGATCTTGGTTAAAGCCGATACCATAGCTGAGAACTTTAAAGATGATTACATTAGTGTAGAGCATGTTATGATAGCCATTATGGACTTAGACAGCAAGGGTGTTGTAGGTAATCTACTAACTAAATTCAATATAGAAAAGGGACGTTTCCTGCAAGTGTTATCAGAGGTTAGAGGAAGCCAAAGGGTGAATACACAGGACCCTGAAGGAACCTATGACGCTATAGCAAAGTATGGAACAAACTTAGTAGACCTTGCAAAAAAACATAAATTAGATCCAGTTATAGGTAGAGATGAAGAAATAAGAAGAACCGTTAGAATCCTCTCAAGAAGAACTAAAAATAATCCAGTTTTAATTGGAGAACCAGGTGTAGGTAAAACAGCCATAGTAGAAGGACTAGCTGAGAGGATTGTAAGGGGCGATGTACCTGAGAGTTTAAAGGACAAGATAATATTCTCCTTAGATATGGGTGCTTTAATTGCTGGTGCGAAATACAGAGGAGAGTTTGAGGAAAGGCTAAAGGCTGTACTTAAAGAGGTACAAAGCTCTGAGGGGAAAATAATATTATTTATAGATGAAATTCATACCATAGTAGGAGCAGGAAAAGCTGAAGGAGCCATGGACGCAGGTAACCTTATTAAACCACTACTTGCAAGAGGAGAACTTCATTGCATAGGGGCCACTACTTTTGATGAATATAGACAGTACATCGAAAAAGATAAGGCGCTTGAGAGAAGATTCCAGCCAGTTATTGTAGATGAACCTACTGTAGAGGACACTATTTCTATACTAAGAGGTTTAAAGGAAAGATTTGAAATACACCATAGTATTAGAATTCATGATTCTGCTATTGTGGCAGCAGCAAAGCTTTCTCATAGATATATTCAAGGAAGATTTTTGCCAGATAAGGCTATTGATTTAATAGATGAAGCTGGTGCTATGATAAGAAGTGAAATAGATTCGCTTCCAACGGAACTGGATATGGTTAGAAGAAAGCTATTCCAACTAGAAACAGAGAGAGAAGCACTGTTAAAGGAAAGTGATAAGGCTTCAACTGCAAGGCTTGAAAGCTTAAATAAAGAACTGTCAGAGCTTAAGGGTAAAAATGATGAGATGACCTCTAAGTATGAAAAGGAAAAGGGACATATTCTTGAAATAAGAAATTTAAAGGCTAAGCTCGATGAAGCTAGAGGAAACATTGAAAAGTATGAAAGAGAATATGATTTAAACAAAGTGGCAGAATTAAGATACGGTCTTATTCCAGAGCTTGAAGCAGAGATAAAGGCTAAGGAAGAAGATATAAAGGAAAACTATGAAGGAGCCTTATTAAAAGAAGAGGTAACTGAAAGTGAAGTATCTGAAATAGTAGCTAAATGGACTGGAATCCCTGTAACAAAATTAGTGGAGGGACAACGTGAAAAATTATTAAGATTAGAAGAAGAACTTCAAAAAAGAGTTATAGGCCAAGCAGAAGCAGTAAAGAGCGTAGCCAATGCAGTTATTAGAGCAAGAGCTGGTATGAAGGATGAAAAAAGGCCAATAGGTTCCTTTATATTCCTAGGTCCTACAGGGGTGGGGAAAACGGAACTAGCAAAAACCTTAGCTAGAAACCTATTTGACAGCGAAGAAAATATTATAAGAATAGATATGTCAGAGTACATGGAAAAGTATTCAGTATCAAGACTTATAGGGGCTCCACCAGGATATGTAGGTTATGAGGAAGGTGGTCAATTAACGGAAGCAGTTAGAAGAAAACCTTATTCAGTAATTTTATTTGATGAAATAGAAAAGGCACATGAGGATGTGTTTAATGTATTTCTTCAGATATTAGATGAAGGAAGGCTTACAGATAACAAAGGAAAAACTGTAGACTTTAAGAATAGCATAATAATCATGACTTCTAATATAGGAAGTAGCTATCTTCTAGAAAATACTAGTAGAGATTCCATTGATGAAGATATTAGAGATGCTGTAATGAGAGAGATGAAGGGAAGATTTAAACCTGAATTCTTAAATAGACTAGATGATATAATACTCTTTAAACAATTAAATAATGAAGGAATAAAGAAAATAATAGATATATTCCTTGAAGCTGTGAAAAAGAGACTTAAAGATAAAAACATTACCATGAGTATCACTGAAGAGGCCAAAGAACTTTTAGCTAGGGAAGGATATGATCCAGTTTATGGAGCTAGACCTTTAAAACGATATATTGAAAATACGTTAGAAACTAGTATAGCTAGAATGATAATAGCTGGTGAAATTTATGATGGTAGTAATATAACTGTTGATGCTAAAAATGATAAAATTGTAATAAAATAAGAGGGAAAGCCATAAATATTTTAGTTAAATGCTAATAGGTCTGTATAAAGAAGCTTGAAAAGGGTATAGCAAGAGTTTGCTATACCCTTTTCATAAAAGCTATCTTTAGGATATAGATAACTTTTGCAAAAGTCCAATTCTATAATTAAGTATCTTGAAAATTTTTTTAATATTGCAGGTACTTCAGCACTTTGCCAATGTTTATCTATTTGATAAATATTGACAGCAAATTATTTTAGAGGTATAATGAACATAGTTCAAAAAGGAGAGATGCCAGTGCCTAAAATTTTAGATAACCCAAGAGAAGTCATTTTAAATCACGCGAGAGAGATCGTACTGAATGAAGGCTATGACAATTTAACAATACGAGCGGTATCTAAAAAGTCAGGAATTTCTGTTGGTACTATATATAACTGCTTTTCCACAAAAACCGAATTAACATTACAACTTATAGAGGATTATTGGTACGGTTACTTAGATACTGTGGATGAAATTGATAAAAATGAATCAGACTTATTTTTAAAATTATTTAAGATTTATGAAAAGTTCAACAGTTTCTTTGACACTTTCAAAGAAGATTGGTTAAAGAATACTACCTCCGGTCACAGTGAAAATAGTCTAATTAGGAAAAACAATTTCTCAGAAAAAATTATTAAAAGGGTGGAAGTTATACTTATTGAGTTCCAAAATAATAATTCTATCAATTTGTTTCTTGAACCCTATAAGATATCAAAGTTTTTGATATCCAATTTCTCTATGATGGCACAATTTAAGGATTTTGAATATAATGATTTTGAAAAGATAGTTAGAAAAATTCTTCAGTAATTCATGTTAAATAGGTAGCTCATTACCTATTAAGCATGAATTCTTTAATGAATGTTTTTGAACTATGTTCAAATAGATTTTAATATTATAAATTAAAAGGGGGATTTAAATGAAAAAGAAAGGTTCAACCTTAATATTAGTTTTATTTATGCTAGGGATTTTTATGGGTGCAATAGACACTGGTATCGTTTCACCTGCAAGAGAACTTATTCAAAATAGCTTTGGTGTAGATAGAAGTATAGGCACATGGATGATAACTCTATATACTTTAGTCTACGCAATAGCAATGCCTATTGTTAGTAAAATGGCTGACAGATATGGTTATAAGAAGACTTATATTTTCGGTATTGCTACCTTTGGCTTAGGTTCATTGCTTTGTGGTCTTGCTAATTTTTATGGTAATTTTACATTTTTCCTTATTGCCCGTGGAATTCAAGCCATTGGTGCAGGTGGCATAATGCCAATTGCCAACGCTGTAATAGGAAACAGTTTTCCACCTGAAAAACGTGGAACAGCATTAGGAATAGTTGGCATGATTTATGGAGTTGGTAATATCCTTGGACCTACCTTAGGAAGTAGCATTATAGATTTAGCAGGTGCTAATAATTGGGGATGGATCTTCTTTATAAATATACCAATAAGCATAGCTATACTTATATTAAGTTCAAAAATGGATAATTCAAAGGCTCCAGAGCAAAAACCAATGGATTTAATCGGGGCTGTAGTTCTGGCAGGCGTTATCGGAAGTTTAATGTATGCATTAACCAATATTGACTTCTTCCATTTTGTAAATAGTATAAAATCTACTAATGTTTATCCATACTTATTAGCTTTTGCTATATTAACACCTATAGTTGTAATTGTTGAAACAAAAGCTCAAGACCCAATATTAAATATAAAATATTTTAAAGATAGACAAATGCTTATCATTTTAATAGTTGCCTTTATAGTTGGTATAGGAATGATGGGGATGGTATTCATTCCACAATTTGCCGAGAACGTACTTAAGTTGAAGGCTGGTAGCGGTGGATACCTTGTAACTCTGCTTGCAGTTTTCTCAGGTATTGCAGCTCCTGTTAGTGGTAAGCTTATTGATAAAAAAAGTGCACGTTTCGTTTTGGCTATAGGATTTATATTCACAATAGCTGGTACTTTATTTCTTGGATTTGTGGCAGCAAAACAACTTAGCTTTGTAAGTGTGCTTATTGGTTTAGCATTAATGGGGTTAGGGGTAGGATTTACTATGGGAGCACCATTAAATTACCTTGTACTTGAAAATGTGCCTATGGAAGAAAGTGCTACTGGACTTGCTACTATGTCACTTATGCGCTCAATAGGTCTTGCCATATCCCCAAGTATAATGATTGGATTTATTGTAGATGCAGCCAAAAATATTCAACCGAACCTTATGGGATTATTCTCATCTACAATGCCGAAAGGAATGTCAATGCCAGCAGGTTCGGGGGCTTTTAAAGCACTGCAAACTGCCGATGTTACTACTATTGTAGATATGCTAAAAAATGCCTTAGGTAGTGTAGTGCCTACGCAGGTAAAGCCAATGATATCAATGTCCATCACTTCTTTAAGTAGTAAAATAGAAACAACCTTCCAAACAACATTAAATGCAGGGTACACTAATATGTATATTGCTGCTGCAATAATCGCAGGTTGTGGACTTGTTTTCACACTACTTTTACGAAAAAAGACTGAAAAAGTTTAAAAAAGAGAATATATTGGAGCATCGCAGATGATGATTTAACTTCTCGGATTAAGAGTGAATTTTATCTAGTATTTAGGGATAGAATTCACTCTTTGTTTTTTTGAATTG